>JAICJW010000457.1 GCA_025928215.1 Chloroflexia bacterium
CTCGCAGGCTTCTGACTTGCTCTCGCAACCCCTGCCGATCCACGCTCCCGCCCACGACGGGCGCGAGGGTCACGGCGACCGCGTTGCCAATCGCCGCCATACTCGGGCGAGCGGTCATGAGAGCTTGCGCTACGTGCCGGAGATCGCGCTCGGGGTACGCGGCGAGTAGTGCCACTGCGGACTCAACCGCCGCGAGCGCCAGTTCCATCGCCCCATGCACGCGATCCGTACGAATGCTCCGTGCGGCAGCCAGGACCGCTTTGTCAGTCACGCTCGACTTCCCTTCTCTTTCATCGCATTACCGAGCCGCCTCAAGGGATATGTCATTTGTGGTCATGCCTGCTGCTGCCGAGTGTATCATGACGCTGGGAGTAGCCAGTAGCCGGTCGGCAGTCGGCAGAACGGGGCCAAAGTTTTCTGACTATCGACAACTGACTACCGGCTACTGATTACCGGCTATTGAGAGGATTATCCGCATGCCTGCTCCGATTCTCGATGCCCGCATGCAGCGGTATCTCATTGCCCATCGCGTCGCGCGCCTGACGACGGTAGACGGTGCAGGACAACCCAGCGTCGTCCCAATCTGCTACGCGACCGATGGAGCGGTCATCTATAGCGCCCTCGATGCGAAGCCGAAGCGTGTCGCACCCACCGCCCTCCGGCGCGTCCGCAATATCCTCACGCACCCGGCGGTCGCGCTCGTGGTGGATGACTATGCCGAGTGGTGGGCGGATTTATCGCACTTGATCGTTCGTGGCACGGCATCGCTCGTGGCGGCCGGAACCGCCGAACACGCGGCGGCGATCGCGCTGCTCCGCGACAAATACCCGCAATATGCGGCGATGCCGATTGCGGAGCAACCGGTGATCGCCATTCGCCCCACGACGGCGCGCTTCTGGGCGGCAACGCCGGATGCCGAGGAGCAGGGCGCGGAACCGGCCCGCGCCCTCGACTTCGATGCACTCGTGCGCGGTCGGCGCTCCGTCCGCGCCTTCCGGCCCGATCCCGTTCCCCGCGCTCTGATCGAGCGCGTGCTCGACGCGGCACGCTGGGCGCCCTCCCCGCACGGGCGGCAGCCGTGGCGATTCGCCGTCATCACCCGGCCGGAACGCAAGGCGCGGCTCGCCGACGCGATGGGCGATACCTGGCAGGCGACGCTGGCGATGGACAACGAATCCCCGGCGGTCGTCGCGCGGCGGCTGGCGAACTCGCATGCGCGCATCCACGACGCGCCCGTGCTGATTCTGCTCTGTCTTTATACGGCGGACCTCGATCACTACCCCGATCCTGACCGGCAGGCGGCGGAGACGACAATGGCGATCCAGAGCCTCGGCGCGGCAGCACAGACCCTGCTGCTCACTGCCTACCGCCTCGGCCTCGATGGCGGCTGGATGTGCGCGCCGCTCTTCTGCCCCGACACGGTGCGGGGTGCGCTCGACCTGCCGCCCACGCTCGTCCCGCATGCCCTCCTGCCGCTCGGCTACGCCGCGAAAGACCCGAAGCGCCGCCCTCGCCTGCCGCTCGATGATCTCATCGTCCACTGGGACTGAAGATCGCAGAAACGATCCTTGTGCATACGCACAAAGACCTCTACGGGATTCAGTTCGGGCGCACCTGTCCACGCACGGTTCGCTTTCGCTACACTGCGCGGCAGCAGGCCGATGTTTCTCGGGTGAAACCGATGTGAGCCCTTCATTTCGCTGGTCTCCGCGCCGTTTCACTAGGAGACGCAGGGTGCGCTCGATATGCCGCACGGTGCACGGATGAGGAAAGGGAATCGCGTGACAGATTCAGTGAAAGCGACGTACAACGGACGCACGGAACCGAGCATCATGGAATTGCTCTCCTGGGTGAAGGAAGACAAGGTTGACTTCGTCAACATGCAGTTCACCGATGTGATGGGCAGTGTCAAGAGCGTCGCGCTGCCGCAGACGCAGGTTGAGGAGGCAGTGACTGACGGCGTCTGGTTCGATGGCTCCTCAATCGAGGGCTTCATGCGCATCGCCGAGAGTGATATGTTCCTGATGCCCCAGCGCGGGACCTACGCGGTCCTCCCGTGGGAGAAGAACGAGAAGACGGGCCGCGGCACCGCCCGGATCATCTGCGATGCCTTCAAGCCGAACGGCGAACCATTCCCCGGCGACCCGCGCGAAGTACTGCGCCGCCAACTGACGCGCCTCGCGGCGATGGGCTACGGCTACAACACCGGCCCCGAATTGGAGTTCTTCCTCTTCCGTAAGGAGGGGGATCGGATTGACGCGTTGCCGCACGACCGGGCCAGTTACTTCGATGTCTCGACCGACCTCGCTTCGGAGATCCGCAAGGAGATGGTCACGGCGCTCCAGGAGATGGGCATCGTCGTCGAGCAGGCGCATCACGAGGTGGCGATCGGTCAACACGAAATTGATTTCCGTTACGCCGACGCGCTCCTGACAGCGGACAATGCGATCACTTTCAAATTCACGCTCAAGGCGGTCGCGCAGCGGCACGGCCTGCACGCCACGTTCATGCCGAAACCGGTCGAGGGTATCAACGGCTCGGGGATGCATGTCCATCAGAGTTTCTACCGGCTCGATGACCGAAAGAACGCCTTCGTTGACGAGAACGCCGAGTACGGGCTGTCGAAGATCGCGCGCTCGTTCATCGCCGGGCAACTGCATCATGCCCGCGCGATGTCCGCCGTCTTCGCGCCGCTTGTCAACTCCTACCGGCGGCTAGTCCCCGGTTTCGAGGCGCCGGTCTACATCAGTTGGGCGAACACGAACCGCTCGGCGCTGATCCGCGTGCCCGCGGTACGGCCGCATAAGCCGCAGGCGACGCGGGTCGAATTGCGCTGCCCCGATCCCTCCTGCAACCCCTACCTCGCCTTCGCGGTGATGCTCGCCGCCGGCCTCGACGGCATTGAGCGCGATCTGCCGCTGCCCGAGCCGGTTGAGGAGAATCTCTACCACTTTACCGAGGAAGACCTGAAGCGCCGCAATGTGACGACGCTGCCGGAAACGCTCGGCGAAGCGGTCGAGGAGATGCAAAAGGATGACGTGATTCGCGCGGCGCTCGGCGAGCACGTCTTCACGCATCTCGTCGAGGCGCAGAAGCAGGAGTGGGACGCCTTCCGCAAGCACGTGAGCAGTTGGGAGCGGGACCGCTACCTCGAAGCGTATTGAGAAGTTCGGAGTTCGGGGTTCGAGGTTCGAAGTGGAATCGAAACCCTTCTTCGAACTCCGAACCCCGAACTCCGAACTCCGAACTTCC
>JAICJW010000231.1 GCA_025928215.1 Chloroflexia bacterium
ATGAGGCAAAAAGCGGCGGGCGCGTGGTAGGGTGAGGAGCCATTATAGGTCGCGTAGCGGTCAAAGACCTGCCGCAACCGGGGATCGTGGAAGAATCGCCGCACCGTGCCGTGGACACTGCGCAGTGACGCGACTTTCGCCAGGTCGTGTGGTCGGAAGCCGAAGTGAAAAAGATCATCGCGCTCGCGCGCCAGCGTGCCCGCGCGCATCGGATAGCGGAGGAATGGTTCCGCCGCCGTCGCGTAGAGATCGCCCGTGTAGGCGAGGAAACGAAAGAAGGCTGGAACATCGCGAGGTGAAAGCGCTTCGATATTCGCGGCCATCCGCGCGCTATCCGTCGTCACGTCGAGCTGCGCGCCGTCGGCGAAGGTGTATCGGCAGACCGGGTCCACCGGGTCGAGCGTCAGCAGATCATTCAGCGCGCAACCCGCAGCCGCGAAGAGATCGCGGAGCGCCCACGGCATCGTCAGGAGCGACGGGCCGGTATCGAAGGTCCAGCCGTCACACGCCCACTGATTCAGTTTGCCGCCCGGTCGCGGTCCCTGCTCGAAGACGGTAACGGAGGCGCCGCGCACCGCCATCCGCACCGCCGCCGCCAGCCCACCCATTCCCGCGCCAATGACTGCAACATGCATCGTCTGATGCGCCCCCGCCGATCAATGCCTATACTGGGATCAGATGACCCGCTCCGTCTCTATTGTACTCGAACTTTCCGTGCAGGTGTACGAACAGCCGTGACGATTCGCCCTTCTCGCCAGTCGCAACCAGTCGCGCCGCGCTACCCCGCACGCAAAAGCCCATGGGGTGAATTGCTGATCTGGGCGCTTGTCCGCACGTCCCTCCGGCGGATGTTCGTCCGCGTGCGGCTGCGCGAGACGAGCGGCAATCCCCGCCTGGCGGGATTACCTTTGCTTCTCATTGCCAATCATCCGTCATGGTGGGATGGCTACCTGGCTCTCCTGCTCTCCCGCCGGTATGGCATGCGGCGCTATTTGCTGATGGACGCCGCGCAACTGAAGCGCTATGGCTTCTTTGCATGGGCAGGGTGCTTCGGCATCGAGCGCACCGATGCGCGGGACGTGGCACGCGGCATCACCTACGCGGCAGCGTTGCTCCGGCAGGCGGAACCGGCATGGCTCTGGCTCTTTCCGCAGGCCGAAATCACGCCGCCGCGCGCCCGGCCGCTCTCCTTCCACGGTGGCGCCGCGCACATCGTTCGCCGTGCGACGGAGGGGGGACGAACGGTTGGCGTCCTCCCCATCGCGTGGGAGCTGGTTTTTCGTGGCGAGCAGCACCCGGAAATCGTCATGCTGGTTGGTGACATCATTCCGTTCGATGAGGAGCGCGCGCGCGATCTGCCGTCGGTGCGCGCCTGCTTGTCGGATGCCCTGACTGCGATAATGGACACGGTCGGAAGCGACATCGCGCGGGACGATCTCGCCGCCTATCGCACGATTCTGCGCGGGCGCGTCGGCATTAACGACCGGTTCGACCGGCTGCTCCGGCGTGACCGCCTCGTGGCCGATCCATGATCGTATTCTTCTGGCTCGAAATCGTCTGCTGTGTCGTCGCGCTGATCGTGACCGCGAATACGATCAGCAATACCCACGCATTCCGGCGTCTGTCCGACTTCGCCGTCGCGGGTGCAGCCACGCTCTCTGTCTCGGTGCTGATCCCCGCACGCAATGAAGAACGTTCGATCGGCGCGTGCCTCGATTCGTTGGTGCGACAGGAGTATGACGACTACGAAATCATCGTCCTGGATGACGGCAGCAATGACCGGACAGCGGCAATCGCACGCGCGTATGCCGCATCGGTCAGCACGGTGCGTGTCGAGGCCGGTCAAGCCTTGCCGCCGGGATGGTTCGGCAAGGCGTTCGCCTGCGATCAGTTGGCATCGCTGGCGTGCGGCGATATCCTGATCTTCACCGACGCGGATACCGTGCATGCGCCGGCGATGATCCGCTCCGTTGTCGGCGCGGTAGCGGCGAGCGCGGATGTCGTCACGGCCTTCCCGGAGCAGGAGATCGGTAGCTGGAGCGAAGCGCTCGTTGTGCCGTTCATCTTCTTTACGATCTGGGCGATGCTCCCGGTTGGGCGCGTCTGGTCCGATCCCTCGCCGCGTGTGATCGCGGCGAACGGTCAGTTACTGGCATTCACACGCGCCGCGTATGCCCGGATCGGTGGCCATCGCGCCGTCCGCCGCTCCGTCCTCGATGATATGGATCTCGCGCGGCGCGCCAAGCGTCACGGCCTGCGGGTGCGGCTGACCGACGGCACCGGGACGGTTCGCACGCGTATGTACCGGACGGCGGCGGAGGTCTGGCGCGGCTTCTCGAAGAATGCATACGCGCTTACCGGCGCATCGCCGGGCATTGGATTCGGCTTCGCGCTCCTGCTCTCCCTTCTGTACGTGCTTCCTTCCGTTGTGCTCGTTTTCGGGTTCGCCACAGGGAGAGACGGTGTGTGGACCTGGCGCATCCTGCCGCTGATCCTCATTGCCCTCATGGTCGTGCAGAACGGCATCGTCGCGCGCCGGATGCGGCGACCATTCTGGCAGCCGGTCGTCCATCCGCTCTGCGTCGTCTGTTTCCTCATTATTCTTGCGAACTCGGTGCGCTGGCATGTGTGGGGCGGGATGGTATGGAAGGATCGGGTCTATCCAACGCGGGAGTCAGCCGCTCCCGCCGCCATCGGAGAAGCGGAGGAAGCGCCATGATGCAGAGCGCCGCGCCAATGACGGTGCCAATTGGATACCCTCGGAAGCCGTCAATGAGCGCGAACATGAGGACGGTCGCCCAATAGAGGCTGATTGGCACGAAGGCGAGCGGCAATCGCGTCGCGCTGTCGCGATACCGGAGCGCCGACGCGGCAAGAGCGACGATCGCCGCGGACGCGACAAACCAGCCGAGGAAGTTGATCGCGGGGATGCCGTAATAGCGCCCCGATGTCTCCCAGAGCCAGTATGCCTTGACGTGATAGGCCGTCGGTTCGAGGCAGGCATCAAGCCCGGTCGCCAGGAGCGCGGCGACGGGGATAATGGCCCATCGTCGCTCGCGCTGAACGATCCATGCCGCCGTCGCCAGTGTGCCGAGCGCGATCATCAACCATGCACAGGTGATCGGCGCGGGGACGCGACCGAGGATGCTCGGCGCGAGCGCGTCGGTATAATGATAGGGACCAACTGGCACACCGACCGTCACGCCGATGAACTCTATCAGGAAGGCGCTCGGCAGCACGACGAGCGCGAACCGTGCCGCGTGCCGCCAGGAAAAGGCAATCACAATCCAGAGCAGGGCAATCGTGCCTTCGAGAAAGAGCATGCCACTCCCCGCCCAGCGCTCGTCCACCGGCAGGCGCATATTGCGGGAAATGCCGATGACGGCGAGCGCCCAGCCGACCACGAAGAGGGCGAAGAGGGCGAAGAGCATCCAGCGCAGCACGCGCAACCGCCGGTGCGGCCGGCCGTTTCGTGCGGAATCGGCTGCATGCATACCGGGCCTCGGTTCGCGGTTCGTTGGAATCGGTTAGATGATCGGGCGGCGGCCCAACGACGACAGCGCCTTCGTCTGCCGCCGCCACCGCCGGGCATAGGTAAAGAGCCAGCCCAGGTACCGTTCGGCGCTATTCGACCGGCGGCGTGCCTGAAGGAGGCGATGGAGATACCAGTATCGTTCGGCGGTGAGGATGCCACGATAGATACCGCGCTCGGTGACGAGCACCGCGCCGCGATCCGCGCGCACCATCGCTTGCTGGGCAAGATAGAGCGAGGTATCTACGTCCACGATCGGTGGAAAGTGATCCATCACTTCATGCACCCGGACATTCGATCCGCGCACGCGCATCGCGTTGAGGATTTCGACCTTCCAGAGGATGCCAATGACCCGGCCACGCTCGGTCACCGCGAGGTCGCGCGGGCCACCGAGTAGCGCGCCCGCAAGCGGTTCATACGGCCCGATGCCTCCTGCCTCCCAGGTGATGCATTGGCCGACATGCATCCGGCGCAGCGCCTCCTCCATCGCCACGGCGCGGCCTTCGAGGTGCGCGCCGACAAAGATGAAGACGCCAACCATCGGCAACGTCCAATCCTTCAGTACAAGGAAGCCGACGATGACGAAACAGACGGCGATTCCCTTCCCGATCGTGACGGCAATCTGCGTCGCTAGCGAGCGGCTGATAAAGAGACTCATAAACGATCGGAGGATGCGCCCGCCATCCATCGGAAAGGCGGGAATGAGGTTGAAGACGACAAGTGAGAGGTTCGCGAACAGGAGATAGGCGACGAAGCCCGGCAGATCAACCTGACCGACGGCGGCGATCATCCCCGCAATTCCGCCGATGTGGTTGAACCAGCCAATAACGGCAACGACAGGCAGCAGGATCACGGCGAGAGCGACATTGACAGCGGGGCCGGCGAGGGCTAGCCAGAACTCATCGCCGGGATGCACCGGGGAGCGTTCGATGCGCGCCATGCCGCCAATCGGGAGCAGAGTGATGTCGTGGACGCGAATGCCCGACTGACGGGCGACGAGGCTGTGCCCCAACTCATGCAGGAGAACGCAGGCAAAGAGGCAGACGACCATCAGGAGGCCGAAGAGCATGCCACCGAGGCCGGCCCCCGTTTTTACTCCCCAGATGTACGCGAACCAGAGCACGATGAGCGCGAAGGTGGGATGGACGCGGACATCAATCCCCGCAACGCGCGTGAGGCGGAATGCGCGCACGCGGCCCTCTTTCGTTTCCCAATGGTCCCACGCGGAAGCCCCACGGCAGCATACCGCCGTGCAAGAGAATGATAGCACTCTCTCGCTGTTCGCGCTATCACCGCGTGGCCCACCCACTGCGCCGCGCGCTTAGGGGCGGAGGTGCTTCACTGAGTCAATCAAACGGGTACTCTCGACGAGGTCGAGGAACGTGAAGAAAAGAAGCAAATCGGCGAGGCCGAGGCTGACACAGAGCGCGATCGGGAGCGCGATACCGACGCGCCGCATGTACGGGCCAAGACCGAGCCAGTCGAAACTGCCGACAGTAAAGACGGTCCACGGAAGCAGTAAGAGGAACGCGGCGAGTACCTGGACGCTCCGGCGGGGATATTTGGCCCAGAGCAGGATCGCGACATTTGCGAGGAGCAGAACCAGGCCAGGCAGCAGAAGAATCATCACGGCGAACCACAACGTTGGATTGCCCATCGCCACGGGCCGCCGTTCCCGGTCCCGTTGCAGTTGCGGCCACGGCCCGTTCGCATACGCCTGTACGCGCTCGATCGTCAAAAAGAGACAGAGGCTCGTGAGGACGACGATCCAGAAGCGACTGTCATGAGTGAGATTGCGAAGAAACACACGCACGCTCCCATTCGCACTATGGCGGCGGATCGCGAAACGATTGACGTATCGCCGGGAGGCTAGCATAGAACGGACGACTGCGGCAACGCATGATCGAGTGATATGGCGAGTTTCGAGAATCGCTTGGCAAAGGGTATTGACATGCCCATGGAGGGGGTGTATATTCCCTAAGCCGCCGGACGAGCGGCATGCGCAAGGGGCCAAAAAGCCGCCTGTAGGCGGATTTTTTATCCCCAGTGCGTGCGCCCATTACCAGCAGAGGGGAAGGGAGAGAGGCAGCAGAGTCTCGTAGACAGGCGAGAGCCTGTTTGCACATATTGGTTTGAGAGTTTGATCCTGGCTCAGGATAAACGCTGGCGGCGTGCCTAATGCATGCAAGTCGCACGGATCACCCTTTCGGGGGTGGTGAGTGGCGAACGGGTGAGGAACGCGTGGACAACCTACCCCGGCGTGGGGGATACCCGCCAGAAATGGCGGCTAATACCGCGTACGGTTCTCGAGCGCAGGGCTTGGGAAAGAAAGCAGTAATGCGCGCTGGGAGGGGTCTGCGGCCGATTAGCTTGTTGGCGGGGTAACGGCCCACCAAGGCGATGATCGGTAGCTGGTCTGAGAGGATGATCAGCCACACGGGGACTGAGACACGGCCCCGACTCCTACGGGAGGCAGCAGCAAGGAATTTTCCGCAATGGGGGCAACCCTGACGGAGCAACGCCGCGTGACGGATGACGCCTCTTGGGGTGTAAACGTCTTTTGCCGAGGGAGAGAATGGACGGTACTCGGCGAATCAGGACCGGCTAACTACGTGCCAGCAGCCGCGGTAATACGTAGGGTCCGAGCGTTGTCCGGAGTTACTGGGCGTAAAGCGCGCGCAGGCGGCCCGCGAGGTGTCACGTGAAAGCCCCGGGCTCAACCCGGGAGGGTCGTGGCAAACCGGCGGGCTTGAGGCCGGTAGAGGTGGGTGGAACTCCTGGTGGAGTGGTGAAATGCGTAGAGATCAGGAAGAACACCCGTGGCGAAGGCGGCCCACTGGGCCGGTACTGACGCTGAGGCACGAAGGCGTGGGGAGCGAACGGGATTAGATACCCCGGTAGTCCACGCAGTAAACGATGTCGACTCGGTGTGGGCGGTCTTGACCCCGTCCGCGCCACAGCTAACGCGACAAGTCGACCGCCTGGGGAGTACGGCCGCAAGGCTAAAACTCAAAGGAATTGACGGGGGCCCGCACAAGCAGCGGAGCGTGTGGTTTAATTCGACGCGACGCGCAGAACCTTACCAGGGCTTGACATGCAGTGTTCAGTGGGTGAAAGCCCATGGCCGCAAGGCGAACTGCACAGATGCTGCATGGCTGTCGTCAGCTCGTGTCGTGAGATGTTGGGTTAAGTCCCGCAACGAGCGCAACCCCTGTGAGCAGTTGCACGTTTCTGCTCAGACTGCCGCTGTTAATGCGGAGGAAGGCGGGGATGACGTCAAGTCAGCATGGCTCTTACGCCCTGGGCGACACACACGCTACAATGGCCGGGACAGAGGGTTGCCAACCCGCGAGGGGGAGCCAATCCCACAAACCCGGTCTCAGTTCAGATGGGGGGCTGCAACCCGCCCCCCTGAAGGTGGAGTTGCTAGTAACCGTGGGTCAGCCATACCGCGGTGAATGTGTTCCCGGGCCTTGTACACACCGCCCGTCACGTCATGGAAGCTGGCAACACTTGAAGCCGGTGCCCGAACCCGCAAGGGGCGGAGCCGTCGAGGGTGGGGCTGGTGACTGGGACGAAGTCGTAACAAGGTAGCCGTAGCGGAAGCTGCGGCTGGATCACCTCCTTTCTAGGGAGTAGCCACCCCCGGCAACGGGAGCGGGCAATCCTAGGTCAAGGCGGAGGATCGTGACGCTGGGAGGGTAGGGAGTGACCGCATCGGTCCGCAGCCACAGGCGCGGGCAAAGCGGTGGCAGCGCCGAGGAGGGCCGCCACCGGGCAGGATGCACCGGCACTTCCCCCCGCCAGTCGAGTCCCCCGCCCCCTTCCCTCTCCCCTTCCCCTCTGC
>JAICJW010000223.1 GCA_025928215.1 Chloroflexia bacterium
CCCACCCAGCGCGCCCAGATAAGCCAGCGATACGGAAACCATTGAACCGCAGAGACGCAGAGGACGCAGAGAAAAAAGGAAGGGAACAAAAGGAAAAGTATTTACTACTACCCCTCTCTATCTCTTCTTCTCTTTTCATCTTCCCTCTCTGCGTTCTCCGCGTCTCTGCGGTTCAATGGTTTCCGTATCGCTGGCTTATCTGGGCGCGCTGGGTGGGGTGGAGGGCGATGAGGGGGAGGCCGGACTGATGGGCGAGGATGGCGAGTCGGGTGACGAATTCGAGGGTTTCCATTCGTAGGAGGGCTTCGCGCGGGGTGCGGCCGAGGGTGAGCGCGCCGTGACCTTCGAGAATCAGGGCGCGCGTGCCGTTTTCCAACCCCTTCGCGACCGCATGGCCGAGATCGGGCGTGCCGGGGCAGGCCCATGGAACGCGCGTCAGGCCGGCGAGCATCAGATGCGCCTCGGCGGTCGTCGTGATCGGGACGGCGATGCCGGTCGTCGCGGCGAGCGTCACCCAGACCGGCGAGAGATGGAGGACGCAGCGGACATCGTCACCGGCGGCATGGGCGGCGCGGTGCATGCGGATTTCGCTCGTCGCCTCGGGCGGCACATCGTCATCGAAGCCGGGGGCAGCAATGACGAAATCATCGTCCGCGAGGTCCGCGAGGTCCGTTCCGGCCTTCGACAGGAGCAACGAGCCGTCCGGCAGTTTGCCGCTGATGTTGCCACTCGTTCCCCAGACCATGCCGCGTGCGAAGGCGGATCGCCCGACGGCCTGTAAATCGGCGCGGAGAGTGGCATCATTGCTGCGTAACACTTGCGTAGGCACGGTATTTTCCTCCGTTGGGGTGGAAGCGCTGCTCTGCGGAGCATGGAACCATTGCAGGGTTTGATCGTCCTACAGATAGGCGGTTGGCGCGCCAACCGGCGGCATTGTAGCACCGGCGCTTGCGCTGTCTGCTACGATGAAGGATTGAAGGCGGCGGCGCGGGCCGGTCGCCACGTGATCGGCAACCATTCGTCATGGGCGCTCGGTAGGTGCGGCTTCGGGTCCCAGGGTCAGACAGGAAGGGTACGAGTCCATGCGATTCTTGCGTCAAGTCACGCTGCTGGCGGTGATCGCCAGCCTCTCTGTCGTCGTTGGGGGCGCGGGAACATCGGTCGCTGCGGCGGCTGTCATCCCGGATGTCGCGCCCGATGCACCGACCGTCCTCTATTACCCGCAGACGCATCACGCGGTCGGCGGGGCATTCCTGAAGTACTGGACGAACAACGGCGGGTTGACGCGCTTCGGCTTCCCGGTCACGGAAGAGATGTCCATCAAAGACAACACGGGCAAGATGATCACCGTGCAGTTCTTCGAACGCGTGCGGATGGAATATCACCCCGAGAATGCCGGTACGCCGTACGAAGTGCTGCTCGGCCAACTGGGGCGCGAGCTGGCCGGGAACCGCACGGACCAACCCTTCCAGGCCGTGCCGGAAAACACGAAGACGCAACTGAACGACGATGGCGCGCTCTACTTCCCGGAGACGAAGCACACACTCGCCAATGGCTTCCGCCTCTACTGGCAGGCGAACGGCGGCCTGCCGATCTACGGCTATCCGCTTTCGCAGGAGTTCACCGAGCGTAATGCCGACGACGGCAATTCGTACACCGTACAGTACTTCGAGCGGGCGCGCTTCGAGTGGCACCCCGAAATCAATGGCGGCAGCGTCCTGATCGGCCTGATGGGTAAGGCGAGCGCGCAGACGATCAAAGCGAACTTCGCCCCACGCGATCAGGGCACCCTCACCGAGTGGACGCCGAATATGTTCCAGAAGTGGATTGAAGTGAACCTCTCGCAGCAGACGCTCTACGCGCATATCGGCAACAACGTCGTCTTCACGACGCTCGTCAGCACCGGCACCGCCGCGCATCCGACGCCGCCCGGTGACTACAACGTCTTTGAGAAATTGACGAAGGATGACATGACAAACGGCAAGGCGGGCGATGATGATTACTACAACCTGCCCGATGTGCCGTGGGTGATGTACTTCATCGGCGGCGGCTACGCGATCCACGGGACGTACTGGCATCACAACTTCGGCCATGTGATGAGCCACGGCTGTGTCAACGCGCCAACCGATGCTGCCGAATCGCTCTACAACTGGGCGCCGATGGGCACGCGCGTCGTCGTCCATAACTAACGCGGTAGCGGCGCACAGGCGTGCGCCTCTCCCTCTCTTTGCCCGCTATTCTCGCGTCCGCTTATCTGTCGCGCCGTACCGTCTCCGCGATCAAGGAGGCGACGAGGGCGATGCGGTCGGGGAGGGTCGTCAGGTCAAGGTATTCCTCCGGGGAATGCGCGCCGCCACCCATCGGGCCGAGGGCGTCGAGGGTCGGCGTGCCGATGGCGGCGGTGAAGTTGCCGTCCGAGCCGCCGCCCGTGCCGATCGGTTCGACGGGGATGTCCCAGCCGCCGAGAATATCTCCGGCGATGGCGAGCAGACGGTCCTGCGCCTCCGTCCGCTCCATCGGCGGGCGGTTGATGCCGCCGGTTAGTTCGGCGGTCGTGTCCGGCACCGTCGCATGCGCCGCGATGGCCCGCATCGCCGCCTCTGTTTCCGCGACCGCCGCCGCGGTTGGTACGCGGAGATCAATCTCCGCGTACGCCTCCGCCGCGACGACATTGCGCCGCGAGCCGCCGCGCATCACGCCGACATTGACGCTGACGCCCTCGGTATTCCCGGCGCTCAAGCCCGGTGTCGTGAGGGCGTGGAGGGCGATGATCTTGTGCGCCATCTCCAGTGTTGCACTCCGCCCGCGCCACGGCTCGCCGCCCGCGTGCGCCGCCTTGCCGGTGACGCGCAGATTGTAGAGGCCGATCCCCTTGCGCGTCGTGACGACGCAGCCCGGCCCGACCGCGCGCCCCGGTTCGAGAATATAGGCGGCGTCCGCGCCCTTCGCCGTCTCCTCGATCAGCGCGCGAGACGTTTGCGAGCCGACTTCCTCGTCCGTATTGACGACATAGCGCACATTTGGCAACGGAATGGCGAGATCACGCAAAATCCGCAGGGCGTAGATGCCGCTGAGGATGCCCGATTTCATATCAGTGACGCCGCAGCCCGTGATGCGGTTGCCCGTCATCGTGAAGGGGCGGCTCGCGACGGTGCCCGCCGGATAGACGGTATCAATATGCCCGACGAGCACGACCGTCGGGCGATCCGCCGCGCCTTGCCACGTCGCGCGTAGATGGTCGCCGCGCTCCGCCTGCGGGAACGACTCGACCGTACCGCCGCTCGCTTCGAGCCAGCCACGCACGACGCGCCCGACGGCATCCACGCGTGCCTTATCATCCGTCGGGCTGTCCATATCCACGATCTGCCGCAAATCGCGCAGATATTCTTCCCGCATCCCCCGCGCCCGCGCCCGAATCTCCCGCCGCATCTCCGTCACATCCATCAGATCACTCCTTTGTGAAAACACTTGAAACGCAGAGAAGAGAAAGTATTTTCATTTCTCTTCCCTCTCTGCGCCCGCTGCGTCTCTGCGGTTCATCCGGTTTCTCATCCCTCATCGAGGTGGTTGCGATCATTGAGACGGGTGAGGATCGGGTGGCGGGGTTTGCCGTCCGTGCCGGGCAGGAGCAGAGTGCTGACCGAGCCGTGCTGCGGGCGGAGGCGGAGCGCATAGCGCAGGTCCAGCCCGATTGCCTCCCCGATGATCGCTTGCAAGGTCAGGCCGTGCGAGACGATCAACATATGCGTCTCGCCCGCTCCCACATGCGCCGCCGTAATTTCCCGCACCGCCGCCGATGCCCGCGCCAGCATCTGCCGCAACGACTCGCCCCCCGGCACGACGACGTCCGCCGGATCCGCCTCCCACGCGGCGAAGAAATCGGTATACCGTGGGCGCATCTCCGCGCCGGTGAATCCTTCCAGATCGCCCTGATGCATCTCGCGCAATCGTGGGTCGGTCTGGACCGGCAGGCCATGCGCCTCGGCAATCGGCGCGGCGGTCGCCACCGCCCGCTGGAGATCGCTTGTGTAGATGGCGACGAGCGGAATGCGCGCGAACGCCGGGACGAGCGTTGCCGCCTGCGCCTGCCCGCCCTCGGTCAGCGGCAGGTCGGTGCAGCCGAGGAAACGCCCCTCAACAGTCCATGCGGTCTGACAGTGGCGCACGAGATGGAGATGCATCGCCATGCCGCCATTGTCGCACAGAAACCGCACCCCCGACCTCTCTTCTTCGCTTGCAGATCGTAGTATGTCTGAGTCCCGTCCGGCGAAGGAGAGGGGAGGGGAGCGTATAGGAAGCGCTGTGGCGTTCTTCCAACATTGTATTCGCATTTTCTCCCCCTTCTCCATTGCCGGATGGATTCTCTTATATCGTGGTCTGAGAGCGATGGAGAGGGGGGCGGGGGTGAGGTAGAATGCGCCGAGAGGGGGGAGGGATCGTGCACGCAACGGGACAACGGCGGGTGGACAGGCGGCTGATTCTCGTCCTGTGCCTCATCACCTTCCTCGCGAACGCCGGCAATCAGCCCGCGCCCAGCCTCTATCCGGCGGTGGCGAGGGATTTTGGCATCAGCACCGCGCTGGTCGGGCAACTCTCGACGGTCAGCAATCTCAGTGGGATCGTCCTGACTCTCATTCTCGCGCCGCTCTCCGATGCCTTCGGGCGCAAGCGACTGATTACCATCGGTATCCTGCTCACCCTTGTTGCCGGCATCGCCGCCGCGCTGTCCCCCAGTTTCGGTATTCTGCTGCTCGTGCGGATCATCGGTGGAGCGAGTTGGGGCGGCATCATGCCGTCGGTCTACTCCCTGGCGGCAGAGCGCTTTTCCGGCACGATGCGCACGATCGCCATCGGCTGGGTCACCTCGACGCTCTCATTGGGTGGCATCATCACGAATGTACTCTTCACGCAGATCGCGCAGTTCACCTCGTGGCGCGGCAGCGTGCTGGTCTACGTCGTCTGGGCGGCGATAGGCATACTCGCCTTGCCACGTTTCCTGCCCACCGATCCGCCGCTGGCGCGGCTGCCGCGCGGCATGCTCCGCTCGCTCTTCGGCAGTGGCCTGCTCCTGCCCTTTCGCCATCGGGCGACGCGCGCCCTGATTACCTCGAATGTCGCGCGGACCTTGCACTGGTCCGCGATGGGCACGTACATTGCCCTGCTCTTCTCCGATGTCTACGGCGTCAGCATCGCCATGATCGGCTACCTTTCGCTGGGGACTTCCGTTGGCTATCTCGTCGGCGTCAATATCGCCAGCCGCCTGACGCCGCGCTTCGGGCCGCAACGGATCAATGTCTGGGCGAATGCGCTCGGCTTCCCGATCCTCGTACTGGCGACCGGGCTGCTCGCGCCGTTGCCGGTGATGCTCGCCTTCACGATGTGCTACCACGCCTGCATGGGCGCGGGGTACACGACGCAGCAGACGCTCCTACTCGCCGTCACACCGGCGGGCAAGGGCGCGACGGGCGGCGTCAACAGCGCGACCGTGCAGGCGGGCGGCGTCTTCGCCTCGATCATCGGCGGGGTGATTATCGGCACGCTCGGCTACCGATGGCTTGGCCCGTTGCTCGGTTGGAGCGGTCTGCTCGCCGCCTTCCTCGTCTGGCGCGCTGTCGGCGTCAATGCCGCCCGCGATGTGGAGATCGAGGGGGAGGGCCTGATCGTCACGGTCGCGGCGCAACCGGAAACGCCGACCGGAGCCACCACGCCCATCGCCGGCAAATAATCGCGGATTTCCATCACACCGCAATGTGCGCGCAATCCCCGCACGCCGATTCCGGCGTACTTTGAAGTATGACGATCCGAAGAGCGAGAACAGATGATGCGCGGTAGCGGCAGGAAGGCGGCGACCTCTCGGGTCGTCGCCGCCATGGTCTGCGCGCTGCTCCTCGCCGGGGCTATTACCGTCATGCGGCCCAACCCGGTCGGTGCAGCGGTGACGGTCTCGATGCAGAATATCGCCTTCGTGCCTCCAACCCTCATGGTTTCCATCGGCACGACCGTGACATGGACCAATCAAGACACTGTACCGCACACGACGACGAGTGACGCGGCGCCTTCATGGGATTCCGGCGTCCTGAACAAAGGCGCGTCGTTCTCGTTCACCTTCACGAAGGCGGGCACGTTCACCTATCACTGCAACGTCCACCCAACGATGCACGGCACGATCACCGTCATACCGGCCGCTTCACCGACCCCCACGGTGCGCCCCCCTACCGCCACCGCACCCGCGCCACCGACCGCCACCCCGACCCACGTCGCCACACCAACTGCCATCCCCGTTGCGACGAGTACCGCAATCGGCACGGTGACCGCGACGCCAACCGCGGGGGCGAGCACCCCGGCGGCAATCGTGACGGAGACGCCGACCGCTGCCCCGCCACCGGCGGCGAATCCCGACCCCATCCAGCCCGGCCCGATCTCGGCGCTCGGCTTCGCGAACTTCGTCGCGCCGATCCGTCCTTTCACCGACACGCCGGATCATCGGTTCTTCGCTGCGACGAATCACACGCTCAACTTCGGCTTCAAATCGTTCTGGGAGCAGAACGGCGGCCTCGCGCTCTTTGGTTACCCGATCAGCGAGGAGTTCCTCGAACGCGGCACGGATGGCGTGATCCGCACGGTCCAATACTTCGAGCGCGCCCGCTTCGAGTATCACGACGATCTCCCCACTCTCCCGTATGGGGTTGAGATGGGGTTGCTCAGCGAGGAGAGGGTGGCGGGGCGGCTGCACGAATCGCCTTTCCTGCCCGTGCGCGCGGATGCGGCGACCGACGGGCAATTCTTCCCGCAGACGGGTCACACGCTCGCGGGGCCATTCGCCGCGTTCTGGCAGACGAATGGTGGCCTGGCACTCTTTGGCTATCCGATCAGCGAGCCATTGACGGAGACCGGCCCGGACGGCGTCGCACGAACCGTTCAATACTTCGAGCGGTATCGGTTCGAGTACCACGCGGAGACCGAAACGGTGGAACTTGGGCGGCTCGGCGTGCAGATCGCTCAGGCACACGGCTACCTGCCGGCCAAGACGCTCCTGCAAGAGCACACCCAGCACGGCGGACGCGGTACTCCCCATTACCGCGTGGTTGCTGTCCGGGGCGCGGCCCACGAGCGAACGTACGACGTTGAGGTGGTGGTCGAAGGCCAGACACTCGGGCACGGGCGGGGGCATTCGCGGCGCATCGCCGAGCAGGCAGCGGCGGAGGAAGCGCTGGCGCGGCTGGGGACGCCGCTGTAAGGGACGTGCGACCTCCGCCGAATCGAGCGGGGCTATGGCACGCAAACTGCGAGCCCTTTCCAATCACGGTGCTGTACGGTGCGACACCGAGCAAGGCCCAGTCTGAGGAAAAGAGGGAAGTGACGTGGCCCACAACGAAATGTACATCGCTTGGCTCAACGATGCCTATGCTACGGAACAAGCGTTGATCAAGGTGCTCGAAAATCATGTTAAGGACGCCGAAGGGCATCCGCAAGTGCATATGAAGATCCAGCAGCATTTAGAGGAGACGCGACAGCACGGCGAACTGGTC
>JAICJW010000043.1 GCA_025928215.1 Chloroflexia bacterium
CGTGTTTAGTACAAAACACGGGGGGGGGCTTTGTGTGCTCTTGATAATTTACAACCTGGGTGGGTTCGCTGGCTCACCCCCCCCCCACCACCTCAGAAAATCGCGCTAACCCAGCGGTTCGACGCCTGCGTCCCACCGCTGGCCGACCGCCTGCCGGACGCCGAGCGCGAGCGTCGGGTAGGCGTGGATCGCCTGCGCGACGCGCCCGGCAAAGGCGTCCGCCTGCATCGTGACGACCAGTTCGTGCAGGATGTCGCCCGCGTGCGGCCCGATGATGTGCGCGCCCGCGATCTGTCCGCCGCCGAGCATCTTGGTGATCCCCTTCGGGGCGAAGATCACCTTAATGAAGCCCTGCGTCTCGCCCATCGTGATCGCGCGATCCACGCGGTCGAAGGGCCAGCGGAGCACTTCGATCTTGTCGCCGTATTCCGCGCGCGCCTCCTCCTCGGTCATGCCGACGCGCGCTACCTCCGGGTCCGTGAACGTCGCCCACGGCACGACGCGGTAATCCGCCTTCTTCGCTCTGGATCGCTTGCCCGGCTTGCCGATATTCTCGGCGACGAGCCGCCCCTGATATTCCGCGACGTGCGTGAACTGGTACAGCCCCGTGCAATCGCCCGCCGCCCAGATATGCGGGATCGGTGTCTGTAATGTCTCCTGCACCGGGATGCCCTTCCGGTTCACTTCGAGGCCCGCGTTTTCGAGGTGCAGATGCTCGATCCGTGCCTTGCGTCCGGCGGCGGCGATGATCCTCTCGGCGCGGACGGCCACCTCTTGCCCATCGCGGATGCCGGTGACGATCTTGTCCGGTCCCTCGACGGCAACGCGCTTCGCCTCGGTACCGGTGTAGATTGTGATCCCTTCCTTCAGCAGGATTTCTTTGAGCGCGGCAGACATCTCCGGGTCTTCCTTCGGCAGGAGCCGTGCGTTCCGGCCAACAATCGTTGTTGGCACGCCGAAGCGAGCGAAAATTTGCGCGAACTCGCAGCCAATCGGCCCGCCGCCGAGGACGACGACCGAGCGCGGCAGATCGTAGGCGCTCTGCAGGACCTCGATATTGGTCATGAATCCCGCATCGTGAATGCCCTCGATCGGCGGAACATTCTCCTCCGAGCCGGTGGCGATGGCGATATGATCGGCGCTGATTTGGCGCTCGCCGACCTGAAGGGTATGCGCGTCGAGAAAGTGCGCGCGCCCCGCGATCACCTCAATACCAATCTTGCGGAAGACCTCGGCGTTCTCGCCCCTGGCGATCTCGGCGATGATCGCGTCCTTCCGGCCCAGCACCGCCGGGAAGTCCACCGCGATTCCCTCCGCGCGCAGGCCGTAGTCCGCCGCGTGGCGCATCTGATAAAAGACCTTCGCGGACTCAATCATCGCCTTTGAGGGCACGCAGCCGGTATAGAGGCATTCGCCGCCGACCCGCTCCTCCTCGATCAATACGACCCTGTGCCCCATCTCCGCCGTCAGCCGCGCGGCGGTCATCCCCGCCGTCCCCGCACCGATCACCGCGACACCATACGTGCTCCGCGCGCCCGCCATCGTGCGTTACTCCTTTGCATGTTTGGTGCGTTCGTCCAGGGTAGTCTATCGGATTGGCTCAATGAGCCGAACGCAGCGGCACGCGGAATGGATGCGCCCCTACACGTTCTCCCCTTCCCGACACGGGAAGGGGTGGGGGGTTAGGCAAATCCCTTACCGATCGCGAAGCCGGGGGTCGAGGATGTCGCGGATACTGTCGCCGAGCAGGTTGAAGGAGAAGACGGTGAGCAGGATCGCGACGCCGGGGCCGACGCTCATCCACCAGAAGCCGTTACTGAGATAGGCGCGGGCGTGGTTGATGTCCGCGCCCCAGGTGGGCGTCGGCGGTTGCACGCCGAGGCCGAGGAAACTGAGGCTCGCCTCCGCGAGGATCGCGAAGGCAATGCTCAGAGATGCCTGCACAATCAGCGGATTGAGGATGTTCGGCAAGATGTGGCGGAAGGCGATGCGTGCCTGGCTCGCTCCCGCCGTCCGCGCCGCCTCGATATACTCGCGCTCCTTCGCCTGCAAGACTTGCCCGCGTGTCAGGCGGGTATAGACGGGACTCGCGACAATGCCGATCGCGATCATCGTGTTGCGCAGGTTCGGGCCCAAGGCGGAGGTGATGGCGATCGCGAGCAGGAGCGCGGGGAAGGCAAGCAGCGCGTCAATCACCCGCAGGATGAGCAAATCGGCCCAGCCCCCGGTGTAGCCCGCGATCATGCCGAGCACGATGCCGGTGATCAGGCCGATGCTGACGGCGATAATGCCGACCGCGAGCGAGACGCGTGACCCATAAATCGCGCGACCCAGCACATCGCGACCGAGGTCGTCCGTTCCCATCAGATGCTGCGCGCTCGGCCGCTGAATGGCGTCCGCGGGATGTGAGACCTTCGGATCGGTGCGCACGAGGAGCGGCGCGGCGATCGCAACGAGGATGAGGAACCCGATGAAGGTGCCGCCGATCAGGAAGCGCGGCTGGTGGCGGACAGTGCGCCAACTGAAGAGGCGGCGTGGCTTCGGCGCCTCCGCGAGGGCGACGGGCGCGGCAGTCGTGCGGGCGGCGGCATCAACCATATTTTATCCTCGGATCGAGAAATGCGTACAAGAGGTCCACGAGAAGATTGACCGACATGAAACTGAGCGCGCTCAACAGCACGACCCCCTGCACGACCGGATAATCCCGCCCGCCGATGCTGTCCACCGCGAGCCGCCCGACCCCCGGCCAGAGAAAGATCGTCTCCGTGATGAACGCCCCTTCGAGGATCGCGCCGACTTGCAGGCCAACGACGGTGATGAAGGGGATAAAAGCATTCTTCAAGGCATGCCGGATGACCACCGCCCGCTCATTCAGCCCTTTCGACCGCGCGACGCGGATGTACTCCTGCCCCAACGCGTCAATCAGGCCGGAGCGCATCAGCCGCATATTGACCGCGAGACTCGGCGTGCCGAGAGCGATCATCGGCAGAATGAGATGCTTGAGATTCTGCCCCGCGTCGTCCTTGAAGGGCACATAGCCGCCCGGCGAGAAGATACGGAAGGTGAGCGAGAAGAAGAGAATCAGCATGATGCCGCTGAAGAAATTGGGAATTGAGACACCGAGCAGGGGGAAACTCGTGCCGACGAGATCCCAGACTGAGTTCCGCTTCGTCGCGCTCAGGATACCAATGGGAATGGAGATGATGAGGCTGAAGCAGATCGCCGCGAACCCAAGTTCGAGCGTCGCGGGGAGGCGCGTGAAGATCGCCTCGCTCACCGGCTGCCGCGTGCGCAGCGACCGCCCCATGTCCCCGTGCAGAAAGCGGCCGATCCAGTTGACGTACTGAATCGGGATCGGCTGATCGAGGCCGTACTCGTGCCGCAAGGTCGCGATCGTCGCCGGGTCCGGGTCCTCACCGAGGAGGACGCGAATCGGATCGCCGGGCGTCAGCCGCAGCAGCGTAAAGATGATGATGCTCACGAGGAGCGCCACCGGAACCATCAGGAGCAATCGTCGGATGATATATGCGGTCATGGGCGGTCACCAGTTCGGCGTTCGGCGTTCGGCGTTCGGAGACGAAACCACTTCATCCCTCGACCTGGGGACGTCGAACCCCGAACTCCGAACCCCGAACTCCCCATTATTTCAGCCATCCCGTCTCGAAGCGCATGATCTGGTCGGCATACAACTGCATCCCCTGCACATTAGGCCGGGAGAGCATGAAGGAAATGGGGAAGCGATAATAGATGAGCGGGGCGTCATCCACGACAATCTTTTGCAACTGCTGGTACATCTCTTTGCGCTGCCCTTGATCCGGTGCCGCACGCGCCTTGTCCATCAGATCGTCCGCTTGCGGGTTGGAGTATTGGGAGTCATTTCCGGCAGCGCCCGTGTGCAGCATATTGTAGATATTGCCGTCCGGGTCAATGCGGCCACTCCAGCCGACGAGGTTCGCCTGATACTTGCGGGCCTGCGTGTCCGCGACGAGCGTCGGGAAGTCCAACTGGACGAGGTTCATGATGATCCCCGCCTTGGCGACCTGATCCTTCATCAGTTGGGCGAGTTGCGTCGTCGTCGGCGAGCCGGCAGTAATCTTCATCTCGCAGGTGAAGCCGTCCGGCTTGCCGCCCGCCTTCAGATACTCCTTCGCCTTGGCGATGTTCGCACCGTACGGCTTGAAGGTGTCATCGAAGGCCCAACTTGGCGGGGCGATCGGGCCGAAGGCCGGCTTGCCAACGCCGAAGAAGACCGTTTTCATGATCTGATCGCGGTCCAGCGCCTCCGCGAACGCCTGCCGGAACTCCTTCTTGTTGAATGGCTCCGCCTGCACATTGATGACGATGCTCGCGTAGCCCAATCCGGGCGTCTCCTGCAAGACAAGGTCCTTGCCCGCCTTCACCGTCGCATAATCCTTCGCGGGGACGACGAAGCCGATATCAATGTCACCCGTCTTCACGTTCGTGAGGGCGACCGTCTCGTCCACGATCGGGCGGATCGTCACTTTATCGAGGTACGGCAGTTGATTGCCGCTGGCGTCCTTCTTCCAGTAGCTCGCGTTGCGTTCCAGGGTGATATGGTCATCCTTCACCCATTCGACGAACTTAAACGCGCCGGTGCCCGCGCCGACCGGCTTGCGCGAGAAGTCCGCGCCGCCCGCCTCCGCCGCCTTCTGCGAGACCATCATCCCGGCGCGGTCCACGAGGTTCGCCAAGAGGGGGGCGAAGGCCGCCTTGAGGTTGAACTTCACCGTGTACGGATCCATCACCTCGACCGTCTGAATCGAGTTGATCTCCGGGCCGCGGCGGCTATTTTTGTCGGTCAGATAGCGCTCGATGTTCCACTTGACGGAGTCGGCGTTGAAGTCGGTGCCGTCGTGATACTTGATGCCCTGCCGCAGTTTGAAGATATACGTCTTCGGATCGGGCGTCTGCCATGACTCGGCAAGGGACGGGATGATCTTCAGGTCCTTATCAATGGCGACGAGCGAATCGTAGATATTGTAGAGCACCTGCCGGTCCACGAGGAGACTGGACGGCATCGGGTCGAGATTGGCGATGTCCGAATCGAGTTCGGCCTTGATCGCCCCGCCCTTCTTCGGCGCGCCCGCGCTCGATGCCTGCGTCGCGGTCGTGCCCCCACTTGCCGCGCTTGCCGCGCTGCCCGTTGTCGCGGCGGGGGCCACGGTGCCGCCCGTGGCGCCACCGGCCGGTTTCGGCGTGTTGGTCGCGCTGCTACTGCCGCAGGCGGCGAGCAATGCGCCGAGAGCGGTCGTCGCACCTGCCGCCGCGATCCCCCGGAGAAGCGTCCGGCGGCTCACCCGCCCCGGTGCAACGGACTCGTCGGTCCCGTCATGCATTACCATCGGTTCTTTCTCCCTCGCGTCACACGCTTATCGTCCGATGATCGCCGTATCATACACTAGTCGTCGGTAGTCAGTAGCCAGAAAATTCGGGTTCCCCTCTGAATACCGATTACTGGCTACTGGCTACTGACGACCTCCCGTAGCTATTTCAACGACGCGCCATCGAGACGCATCATGAAGTCCGGATAGAGGCTCACACCCTGAACTTTTGGCTGCATAATGAGATAGGCGGGCGAGAAACTATAGAAGGCCATCGCCCCGTCGTCCACGAGCAGTTTCTGCGCTTGCTGGTAGAGGTCCTTGCGCTGGCTCTGGTCGCTCGCCGCGCGCGCCTTCTCCAACGCGTCGTCCACCGGTGGGGAGGAATACGCGCCGTAGTTGAGGCCACCACCGGTGTGGAAGATATTGTAGAGGTTTCCGTCCGGGTCGGCGCGGCCACTCCAGCCGAAGGTGACCATCTGGAAATTGCCGCCCATCTGATCCGTGCTGAGGACCGTTCGTTCCTCCTGAACGATGTTCATCGTGATTCCGGCCTTCGCCATCTGATCCTTAATCAGTTGGGCAAGTTGCGTCGTCGTCGGGGAACCGGAACCGATTTTCAGATCGAAGGTGAAGCCGTCCGGCTTGCCAGCCGCCTTCAGATATTCCTTCGCCTTGGCGATGTTCGCGCCATACGGCTTGTAGTTCGCATCGAAGGCCCAACTGGAGGGCGGGATCGGCCCCTGCGCGATCTGACCAACCCCGAAGTTGACGACTTTGAGGATCTGATCCCGATCGAGCGCTTCGCAAACCGCCTGCCGCAGTTCCTTCGTATTGAATGGCTCCTTCGCCGCGTTGAATTGGAGGGCGTTGAAGCCGAGTCCCGCTACATCCTTGAGCACCAGTTCGCTGCCGGCCTTGACCGCCGCGACATCTTTCGCCGCGATCTGATACGTCACGTCAACATCACCGGTCTTGACGTTGGCAAGCAACACGGTGGGATCCGAGATCGGGCGATAGGTCACTTTATCGAGATACGGCAGTTGCGCGCCGCTCGCGTCCTTCTTCCAATAATTCGCGTTCCGTTCGACCGTGATGTGGTCGTCTTTCACCGCCTCGACGAACTTGAACGGCCCGCTGCCCGCCCCGATTGGCTTCGCCGCGAGGGCGTCGGGGCCGAGCGCCTGGATCACCTTCGGTGAGAGGATCATCCCGGCGCGGTCGGCGAGGGTCGGGAGGAGCGGCGAGAAGCCCGTCTTGAGCGTGAACTTAACGGTGTACGGGTCCATCACGTCAACCGACGTGACCGTATCAATCTCCGCCTTGCGCCGGCTCGCCTTATCCGTCAGGTAGCGATCAATATTGAATTTGACGGCGTCCGCGTTCAAGTCCGTCCCATCGTGGAACTTTACCCCCTGACGAATGTGGAAGAGGTACGTCTTCGGGTCGGGCGTCTCCCACTTTTCCGCCAGCGCAGGGATAATTTGCATGTTCGTGTCGAACGCCACCAGTGTGTCATAGATGTTGTAGTACACCTCGCGATCAGCATACGCGCCGGAGGTGAGCGGATCAAAGGTGAGGATATCGCCGTCCAGCCCGGCCTTGAGCGCGCCCCCCTTCTTCGCCGTGCCCCCGGCCGCCTGGGCGGGCGCCGGACTCGCCGCCGCAGTTGCCGGGCTTGCCGCGGATGTCGCGCCTGTACTCGTTGCCGCGCTATTGCTCGTCGTGCCTGCCGCTTTGGTCGCGATGGGCGCGCTGCTGGCGGCGGCCGGCGCGCTGGTGCTCGTCGCGGCGGTCGTGCTCCCGCCGCACGCGGTCAGCAGCGCGCCGAGGGCGGTCGTTGCCCCCGCCGCCGCGAATCCGCGCAGCATGGTACGACGGCTCAGGCGTGCATCCCCCGACCGATCAAACCCCGTGCGTACGGTCATGTTCTTCCCCCCAAATTCCGTACAGAGACAAACGCCTTCCAGCGTCGCACCATCCGCTCCCTCGAACCCAAGGCGTCGAGTATACACCGAGAACCGCAACAGTATACGAGTAAACCGGTGCGTTCGGATGGTTTTCCTATTGCATCCGCACAAGAATGTGGAGATTTAGGTGCAGTAGTCAGTCGCCAGTCGCCAGTCGCCAGAGGGTCCATCACCGTTCTGACGACTGGCGACTGTTAAAAGGGTCTGCCCCAGGCCGCGCGACCAGCCCAGGGCAGAAAGAAGAGGGGGGAGGAGTGTCGTGGTTCCGCGAGCGTTGCCGCCCGAGTCAAACGAAACCAGATACCTGAGGACTTTGCCGCCGATTACCCCGTCTGTTCAGCCATGCACCGCGCGACTGTGACAGATCAGAGCGGAAGCGGGAGGTCCATCATGTACCCAGAAGGAGTCCCGGTCACTTCGTCATCATCCGCCCGGGTGAATCGCTGACCCTCGCGTCTCACCGATTGGACGATCCAGCAGTACGGGTAAAGGCCTTGGAGTGTTCCCGGCCCCAAACGTTCCGCCCACAGCCTCGGTTCGTTTGAGGCTCCCCAGGGGGAGCATTCCAGCGCCCCTCGCCGTTTCGCAGTGCCGCCTCCTGTGTACGTACACAGTGTACGACCGCATGCCGCGCCTGTCAAGACCCCCGCGAAAATTGCCGGAATTCACGCGATCGGTTTCCGTTCGCCAGCCTACGATTCGTGCAGAGCCGCCGCGAGGCGTAGGGCGTCGTCCGCATCGGTCACTGTTCCGGCCAGCTGCCGCCAGCGGAGGCGAAGCAGCAGTCGGCCGATCTCCCTGCCGGGGCGGAGGCCGAGCGCACGCATCACCTCGTCGCCACTGACGTGCGGCGGCGTGGCGAGGAGCGGTGCGTACGCGCCGAAGTAGTCGCGCATCAGCCCTTGCAGAAAGGCGACATCCCGCGCCACGATGTCCGGCGGGCGGTTTGGGCCGCGCGCCGTCGCACGATCGCCCATCGTCACCATGACGCAGGCGGGCGCGGTATCACCCAGCACCGCCATCAGCCGGATCGGATGCTCCGGCCCGTGTTCCCGAAGGTCGTGCGGCCGCCCATGCTGGCGGATTGCCGCCACGAGCAGACGCTGTTCCGCACGGGAAAGGCGCAACCGCTCCGCGATCCGACCGGCTAGCCGCCCACCCGCTTGCTCATGCCGGGGGAATTTTGGTGTCCCATCCGGCCCGACGGTCCGGACTTCCGGCTTCGCGGCATCATGGAGGAGCGCGGCGAGCGGGACGATCCAGCGGCGCGTCCGCTCCCCCGCGAGCGTGGTCCCGAGCCAGGCACGCAAGGCATCGGCCTCCGGCGCGGCCCAGTCATCCAGCGTATTGAGGAAGCCAACCACCGCGCTCGCCGCCGCCGTGTCGTGATCGAAGACATCGAGGTGATGATTGCGGCCCTGGGCCATTCCCCGCCCCGCAGTTGCTTGGGGCACGATCGCTTCCCAGAGGCCACTCCGCGTCAACCCCTCGATTGCGGGCGCAGCGCCAGGCGCGGCGAAGAGGCGGGCCAGTTCGTCCGTGACCCGTTCCGGTGCGACGGTATGCAGTTCACTGGCGACTGCCGCCGCCATCGTCTCCGCCTCAGCGGTGGGCGTGAACCCGAGCGTCGCGACGAAACGATACAAGCGGGCCGCGCGGAGCGGATCGTCGCGAAAGGCGTCCGGGGTGCAGGGCCGCAGCAGCCGAGCAGCGAGGTCCGCGACGCCGCCGCACGGATCAATGACCTCCTCATTGAGGCCGACGAGCAACTTGCGCAGATCCACGGCGATGGCATTGACGGTGAAGTCGCGCTGTCGGAGGTCCGCCGCCAATGTCTCGGCGCGGTACTGGATGAGATCGTATTGCCGGCCCGCCTGTACGACACGGGCGGTCGGCTGCTCCTCATGGAGCGAAACGAATGATCCACCGATCACGTCCGCGAACCGGCGCGCGATCCCGAGCGCGTCACGCGGGACGAGGATATCCCAATCCGTGATGTGCGTTGCGCCCTGAAGGGCATCCCGCACCGCTCCGCCGACGAGATAAAACGGCTGCTCCGTCAGACGCGGGAGGGCCGTGAGAATCGCATTGCTCCGCAGTGTCGTTTGCCACGCGGCCATCGTCACGACTTCGCCTCCAGTTCCGAACAGAATGCAATCTCCCCTCGAGTTGCAGCGATTACTCTATACGGTAGTCCTATTTTACCCCGTCCAGAGGCCGGTTGCGACGAGCGTAACCATCGTGGCAACAAAGAGGACGTGCGAAAGGATGGAAGCGGTGGTGTTCGTGTAGCGCCGTTCCACGCCGAGGACGAGGCCGATAGCGAAGACGGTCAGGGGCGCGACCGGAAAGCCATACTGCGTATGAAGCGCGGCGAAGGCGAGCGCGGCGAGAAAAACGCCGTAGCGCGGCTGAATCGCACCCCGGAAGAGCAGCTCCTCACCGATCGCGAGCAGGATCGCCGCGACCGCCGCCGCGCCGAGGCCACCGATGTTGGCGAGCGCCTGATCGTTGATCCGGCGGACATTCTCCGCAATCGTCGGCGAGAGTTGCGCCGTCAGCCGCTGCCCGCCAATTGCCACACCGACGAGGACGGCCGCCGTGACGACCGCGACGAGGATCGTCAGGGGTGTCGGGATGGCGAGACCGAGGCGAGTGCGGACTGCGTCGGGCGGGCGCCGCCACATGAAGCGCACGCCACCGACGAATCGCTCGCCGCTCTCTTCGACCGCCGTGCTCGTAGCGATCACGCCCCGGTTCGCCGCCCGCCGTGGGGTCGCTTTCGCCGTCGCGACCGTACGCGTCCGCCGCACACCGACGCCGACGAAGACGATGCCGAGCAAGCCAACGATCAGCGCCTCGCCGATGGTGAAGACGAGGCCACCATGCGGGACGATCTGCCCGAGTTGATCTTTCGCGCCGCCGACGGCGTAGAGTTTGCCGCTCACCGCCGCGATGCCGAGGCCGGAACTGCCCGCGACGAGGTCGGGGCCGCTGCTCCATCGGTTCGCCGCGATATCGAAGAGTTGCAGCGTATTCGACGATTCCGCCGTGCCGATGCCGCCCGCCGCGTAGATCGTGTTCTCACGGCTCGTCGCGGCGAGGTTTCGGCGCGCGTCCCGCATCGGCGCGAGCGCGGACCACACATTCGCCCGTGGGTCGAACCGTTCCGCCGCCTTCAGGCTCGTACCGTCCTGCTGCCCGCCGAGCGCGTAAATCATGTCGCCGACGGTGACAGTCGCCAGGCCGCTCCGCGCCGTCGGCATCGCCGGTGCAGCGGACCATTGCTTCGTCGCCGGATCGTAGACGGAGACGGTCGCGAGGCCGGGCCGCCGGGGCGCGGTCCCCGCGACGGTTGTGCCACCGAGCACGTAGAGCTTGCCGTTCGCGCCCGCCGCCGCGAGATCGGTACGGCCCTCCGGGAGCGGCGGCAGCGCGCTCCACAGGTCGGTCGCGGGGTCATAGACGCTCGCCGCCGCGACGGGCGCGCCGTCCCGCTCGCCGCCGACCGCATAGATTTTGCCGTCGAGCACCGCGACGCCAAGGCTCGCGCGCGGCTCCGGCAGCGGCGCTTTCGTCGCCCACTGCGCGGCTTTTCCCGCCACCGGCTGATCGCGCAGGCTGGTGTCATAGGCGAGCACGCTGCTCGTCGGGCCGCTGGCATCGTCCCCACCGACGATATAGAGCGTGCTGCCGACCGCGACGACGCCCATATTCTTGCGTGGCCCGGGGAGCGGATCGAAGCCGCTCCAGAAGATGCCGCTCGCGGCGCGCGGCTGGCCGGGATCGTAGACACTGGCGCGGTCGGTCGGCGTGCCAATCGGGTCCGCGACGCTCGCGGAGGTGAGGAAGAAGACGGCAATCGCGAAGAGCAGACAGACGAGGCCGAGCATATGCATCCGGCTCTCCGGCTCAATCGGCAGGACGCGCGCCCACGTCACCTTGCGAATTGGGTCGAAGAGCGCGCTACCCATCAGGATCGTGACGATGACGAGCGCGAGGCCGCTCACCTGCCCGGCGATCATCTGCGCGACGCCGATGAACCAGATAAAGAGGGCGAAAAATCCGAAGGCGATATCCTGCCCCATCTTGAGGGCACGGTTCCCCTGCGAGATCTGACCCCAGATCGCGATCAGGAGGAGCGCGAACGCGAAGACCGCCTGAGCAATCAGCGCGCCAATATCGCCCACCACGGAGGCGGCGATAAGCGGGTGCAAAGCAGACACGACGGGAAGTCCTTTCCGGCGGCAGACCATGCGGCATTGCATCGTCCGGTGGCGCAACACTGGGCCACCGCATCGGGCAGTATCCCGCAATGCATCGGACACGACAACCGCCCCGCCGCGTGATACAATTTCTCGCGCGGAAAGGACCGTTGCAATGCAGCAGACCTTCACGGTTGTGATTGAGCGGGACATCGAAAGCGGCTGGCTGATCGGCGATGTCGTCGAACTCCCCGGATGCCATACCGAGGCGCCCGACCTTGTTTCGCTCGAAACGAATATACGGGAGGCCGTTCAGGTCTATCTTCAGACGGTGGAACTCACACAAGAAGAGCCACTCAACGAGTTTGTTGGCACGATGCAGATCAAGATACCGGCCGATTTTCGTGTGCCCGCCTGATGGTGTTCGCACAGACTGTTTTCGCCTCATCACCGGAGTAAACTACACCGATGTCGGAGCGTCTGCGGATTGTTCCTTTCAAGACGATGCGCGCCGTCGCAATCGCGGCAGGATTCGAGGAGAAACGGCGCGTCGGCAGCCATGTCTCGTTTCAAGACGTGGAAGGGAGAACGACTGTTATTCCCGATCACGGATCGCGCGAACTCGGGCGCGGGCTCACGCGGAAAATTATCAGCGATATGGGCATGACAATCGCGCAGTATCACGACCTACTGGAGAAGGTTCAGCTGTCACGCCTATCTGAGGAGACGCCTCGGATGTATTTCGAAATGTATGATACCGAGACGCGGAATCTCCTTTCGCGAAAGGCGTACCCATGATCGCCGCATCGCTCGCCACCGACCTCCGACCCTTGCTCTCCCCGGATGCCCTCGTGACCGACGCGGCGGCGCTGCCCGCGTATGGGCATGATTTCTGGACGCAGCGAGGAACACCGGGCATCGTCGTGCGGGCGGCGCGGGCGGAGGATGTCACGGCGACGCTCCGGTACGCGGCGGAACGCGGGATCGCCGTCGTGCCACGCGCGGCGGGGACGAATGTCAGCGCCGGGTTTTTGCCGACGCCGGAGCGGATCATGCTCGACCTGCGCCCGATGAACCGCGTGCTGACGGTTGATACCGAGCGGCGCGCGGCGGTCGTCCAGCCGGGCGTTATCAATGGCGACCTGAACGCGCGGCTCGCACCGCTCGGCTTCTGCTTTTCTCCCGATCCCGGCTCCGCCGCGATCTCCTCGATTGGCGGCAACATCGCCGAGAATGCGGGCGGTATGCACTGCCTCAAGTACGGCGTCACCGACGATCATGTGAACGCCGTGGAGTGCGCCCTGATCGGCGGCGACACGGTGCGCCTCGCGGCGGGCGACAGCGGCCCGGACCTGCTCGGCCTCCTGATCGGCTCCGAGGGGACGCTCGGCATCGTCATCGAAGCGACGGTCGCCCTCCGTCCGCTCCCCGCCGTGACCCACACGCTGCTAGCGATCTTCGATGACGCGGACGAGGCAGCAGCGGCAGTCTCCGCGACCATCGCGGCGGGCATCATCCCAGCGGCGATGGAGTTCTTCGACCGGGCGGCGGTTGGCTTCTTCGACGCCTTCGCTCCCTCCGGTTCCGGCTACCCGCGTGAGGGTGAGGCGTTCCTACTCATTGACCTCGATGGAAGCGCGGGCGAGGTCGCGGAAGATCTGGCGGATCTGGAACCGATCCTCCGGCGCGGCGCGCGCACCGTCCAGCGGGCGGAAACCGACGCGGCACGGGCCGCGCTCTGGAAGCCGCGCATTGACGGCGCGCTGGCGCTTGTCGCCAGCGGGCGCGGTTTCTTCATCTGCGACACGACCGTCCCCCGCGAGCGCATCCCGGCGATGCAGCGTGCGGTGGTCGAGATCGGCCACCATGCCGGCCTCCAGATGCTCACCCTCGGCCACGCGGGCGACGGCAATATCCATCCCGTCATTCTCTACGACAAGGACGATCCGGCGCAGGTCGCGGCGATGGAGGAGGCGGACGACGCGGTCGTCGCGGCGGCGCTCGCCCTCGGCGGCACGATCACCGGCGAGCATGGCATCGGCAGCGAGAAGCGGCGGCAGATGCGCCAGCGCTTCTCCCCGACCGAGATCGCCGCGATGCGCGCCGTCAAGACCGCCTTCGATCCGCACGACCTCCTTAATCCCGGCATTCTCCTCCCCGATCTCGTGACGGACGAACCGGCGCTGCCGCAGTTTGCCGCCACGATGCGTGCGATCATCGCCGCACACCGCGCCGGGATAGGATGGGAAGCCACCGACCACCAATTACCAGACGCTTCCAACGCCGCCCGTACCGCCGTGATGCTCGATACCGAAAACCTTACGGTCACGGCGAACGGCCAGACCTCTCTCGCCACCCTGCACGACGCGCTCGCGGCGCGGGGCTTCGGGTGCGCGCTGGCGAAGGCAGGCGAGATGACCGTTGCGTCCATCGTCTCCGGCAGGAATGATCGCGCTGCGGTGCGCGATACCCTGCTCGCCGTCGAAACGATGCTCCGTGACGGTCAGGCGGCGCGCTTCGGCAGCAACGCGGTCAAGGATGTCGCGGGATATGACATGAAGCGGCTTTTCATCGGCAGTGGCGGCGCTTTCGGCTCGTTGGAAACGGTCACACTCCGCGTCCTCCCGGCTCGCCGCTGACCGCACGGCAGACGACATTTTACATTTTCATGAAGATTTGCACCCATTCGCCCCCGACATCCGTGCTACCAGTAGGCAGCGGCGCGGGTTTCGCGCCGCCACCACCGGAGATGAAAAGAGGAGGTGCATCCGTGCATACCGGCCCCTTCTGGTCAACCGACCTGTTGACGATGCCTCATGCATCACCGCATCGCAGGCCCGATTTCCGTGTGCATCTTGGCGCGCTGCTCGGCGTCCTGCTCGTCGGGCTGCCCGCCTTCCTCATCCCCGGCACCACGCCGACGACCGCGCAGGATGCCGCCGCGCTCGATGGCATCCACAAGATTCAGCACGTCGTCGTCATCATGCAAGAGAACCGCTCGTTCGATCAGTACTTCGGCACCTTCCCCGGCGCGAACGGCATCCCGATGCAGAACGGTGTGCCGACCGTCTGTGTGCCGGACCCCAAGACGAATCAATGCGTCGCGCCGTACCACGACGGCCAGGACAAAAACGCCGGCGGCCCGCACAGCGCGAGCAATGCCACCGCCGACATCAACGGCGGGCAGATGGACGGCTTCATCAAGGAGGCGGAGGGCGGACGCAAGAACTGCGCGAACCCCACCGATCCCGCCTGCACGAATGGCGACCAGACCGACGTCATGGGCTACAAGGATGCGCGCGACATCCCGAACTACTGGCAGTACGCGCAGCAATTCGTCCTTCAGGATGCCATGTTCGAGCCGAATGCCTCGTGGAGCCTCCCCGAACACCTCTTCATGGTCTCCGGTTGGTCCGCCAAATGCGGCACCGCCGACCCGATGAGTTGCCAGAACGAGCTGCAAAGCCCCGATCGCCTCGCCCCGCAACGCCGCAATGCCCGCCCGCGCGCGGCAGCCGCGGCGACGAAGCAGCCGAACTACGCCTGGACCGACCTCACCTATCTACTCTACAACGCGAATGTCAACTGGAAATACTACGTCGCGGACGGCACGCAGCCCGACTGCGAGGACGACGCGATGACCTGCGCCCCGAAACCGCAAAATGCCGGGACGCCGGAAATCTGGAATCCGCTCCCCTGGTTTGAAACCGTCAAGCAGGACGGCCAACTCGGCAACATCCAGGACCTCACCCATTTCTATGACGATGCGAAGAACGGCACGCTCCCGGCCGTCTCATGGATAACGCCGAACGGCAAGAATAGCGAGCATCCCCCGGCGCTCGTCAGCGATGGACAGGCATACACAACCGGCCTGATCAATGCGATCATGCAGGGGCCGAACTGGAACAGCACGGCGATCTTCCTCGCATGGGACGACTGGGGTGGCTTCTACGATCACGTCGTGCCGCCCTCCGTAGATCAGAATGGCTATGGGCTGCGCGTGCCCGCCATCGTCATCAGCCCCTACGCGAAGCAGGGGATGATTGACCATCAGACGCTCAGTTTTGACGGCTACCTGAAGTTCATCGAGGACGATTTCCTCGGCGGGCAGCGACTCGATCCGGCAAACGACGGCCGCCCCGACCCCCGCCCGACCGTGCGCGAGAACGTCCCGCAACTCGGTGACCTATCGCAGGATTTCGACTTCACGCAGCCACCGCGTCCGCCGCTCATCCTGCCCACCAACCCACCCCCCGGCCCTGCCTCGGTGGGATAGGGAAACCTCACCCCCGGCCCCTCTCCATTGCTGCCAAGCAATGGAGAGGGGTGACGCATTGCGATACCGAGGCGTTTCCCATACATCGCAATCTACCGAAGGTCGCTCC
>JAICJW010000302.1 GCA_025928215.1 Chloroflexia bacterium
CGCAGTGAAAATGTAGATACCCGTCACATTTCCTTGCAATCGTCGTTTACACTGATAGATACGGCGGGTGAGGTCGGCGTATACCCGTCAGAGATTCATAGCGGAGGGGTTGATTCGTGAAGATCTGGAAGAAGGGCGTCATCGTCACATTGGCCATCTGCGGCGTGCTGTTGCTCGCGGTGTCGGTCTCTGCCGGACCGCCGCATGGCAAGCCGAAGCCGATGCTCGTCAAGGTGTCGGTCGTCGGTGCCTATGATAGCGTGTCGAAAACGGTCACCTTCACCGCGACGAGCCCCCGCCGCGGGTCGGCCTTCACGGACAGTTGGACTGGCGCTACGCTGGTAGGGACGACGTTCAACCCGGCGATGGGTTCGTATGTTTCGACGGCGACGGTGGATGCATCAACTGCATCGTCGGGCGACACGTTCACTGCAGGGTATGCTATCACGATGACGGCAGGGAGGAGCAGGGCCGTTACCTTTAGCGGTGCTGGGGCCGCGACAGTGACTATCCCGTAGTATCAGCCAAAGCGATCTTACAGTGAAGCGCCGCCGCGCATGCCGAGCGGCGCTTCACTGTGTGCACGTACTTGCAATCCTCGTCCGTCGAGCCACGGAAGATCTGAGAGAGTTGAAAAGCCCTTACAGGACATACGCTCTGCGACTCCTGCGTACGGCCCGCGTGGGGTTCACCCCGGGAGCAGATCGCAATAAAAGAAACGGTCATCCCGCAGGACGACGTCGCCACGAACCCACGCGATGCGCTCCGTGAAGATCGGGCCGTCATGCACGAAGGTGTGGAACTCCCCGTTCTCCCCACACGGATCGACGCCGGACGGCAGATCGGCGAGGAACTGCTCGTCGAATGCCCGTCCCGCCCACTCCGCACCGAGGGCCTGTGCATCGACGCACACGGTCACCGCCGTAAATCCCTCTGCGATGAATGTCTGGGCGAGTTGCGCGGGATCCTTGCTCCAGAGCGGGAACACAGCTCGCATGCCGGCTTCCGCGAGCTGCCCCTCTCGATACCGCCGCACGTCTTCCAGGAAAATATCGCCGGAGGCCGCAGTGTGGAGACCCATGCTCTTCAGACCCTCGCAGGCCTTCGACATCCGGGTGGCGTACTCCTCGTTCGAGCAGTTCCTCGGAATGAGTACCTGCGTGAGCGGCAGCCCCACCGATGCCGCCTGACGTTCGAGCAGGAGGCGCCGGACGCCGTGCATGCTCACGCGGTCGTACCCCTCGGTCACCGTCGTCAGCAGCGCGGCTACCTCATATTCCCCGGCCCTGCGGAGCGTGTGAAGTGCGAGCGCACTATCCTTCCCCCCGCTCCACAACAGCACAATCCTCTCCACGGTGGCACCCTTCTCCTCTGCACCAAGTGCTCAGCTATCCGGCCATCTCTCTCCGAACACTTCCGGGTGCACTGTCGCCACTTCCCGGATGAACGAGGTCAGATGCCGCCTCTTCGCGTAGTTTATGGCAGGCTGGCTACAATCTCTGCATCCGATCGGAGAATCCTCTGCACGCGGTTTGATATATCGCAATGACGATTCGTATAAGGTCAGACAGCGAGGGGCGGGACAATCTGGAAGGGAGCATGCAACATGGCGACGACTGAGGAAGTTAGCGAGGCGTATATCCGGGCGTGGAACGCGGTCGATGATGCCGAGCGTCGCCGCTTGCTCGACGTCTGCTGGGCGGACGATGGGATACTGACCGGTCCGAACTACGAGGTGGCGGGGCGCGCGGCAATGGAGGTACATCTGGGTGGAATCCTGGTGCGGAATCCTGGCGCGCGAGTCGTGACAACGAGCGGCCTCGATGCGCACCACGATGCCGTGCGCTATGGCTGGCGCATCTTCCGAGGCGATACCTCGATCCTCGCGGAGGGTGGGATACCGTCATCATGGGGCCGGATGGGCGCATCGCGCGCGTGCTGATGTTCTATGGTCCTCTCCCTCCTGGCGCGACGAATGAGCGCAAAGATAATCCTTAAGAGCGGCGGCAATAGGCCACGCCTCGTTGGGCGCGAGTTCGTTCATCAGCGCCCGATGGGCTGGACGAGACCACATGATGCTCACAAATACCGGCAGTGGCTGAATTGCATCGCGGGTTCTTTCTCATCGCATCGGGAGGGCGACCGGCGTTACCTCACGCCCGATCGGTGACGGCGTCAATCACGATGAAGAGGTTGAGCAAGTCGAACGGCTTGCCCAGCCAGGCGTCGTAGCAAAGCCCCGGGGGCGCGTTCTTCCGCGGCATCGCGCTCATCGCGACGATCGGAATGTCGGCGGTGCGGGGGTGGGCGCGCAGCAGCCGGCTGAGGTCCGCGCCGTCCAGGATCGGCATCAACACGTCGAGGAGGATGACATCGGGCTGCTCCTCTGCGGCGACACGCAAGGTGGCAGCGCCCAGGCCGCCAATCGCGCGATAGCCCTCATCCGCAAGCGCGTCGGTGATGGCCGCGCAGATCTCCTCGTCATCGTCCACGACGAGCACCGTTCGATTCGCCATGCAATCCCTCCCCATCCCGCGACAGACCGTAATGGCCGCCACAACCGTCGTATCGGTATTGCAGGGAATATGCCAGAAGGAAACCGGTCACGAGGAGTGCGACATGCTGCGCCTCTCTTGCGCGACCGGGAGTGGGAGGGATCTCATTCCCCCGATGGCTCACGCGCGATCAGCCCCTGCATGACGCTGCGGACAACGTCCCGCGCAAACTGGGCATCGACTGGTGCATTCGCATGGAGCATACGGTTCGCCACCGCGCCGAAGAGGAGATCGAGCGCCAACTCGATGTCGGTCTCGGCCGGGATCTCCCCACGGGCAATTGCCCGGGCAAACGCCGCGTGCGCGCTTTCCCGCACCGGCGTGAAGAACCGTGCGCGGTAGGCGTCGCCGAAGGCGGGATCGGCGTGCGCATGCCCGAGCATGGCGGCCCACAGGCGCATCATCCCGGGTGCTTGCACCGCCCGGAGCCGCGCCTCAATATCCTCGAGCAGATCCCCGGCGAGTGACCCCGTATCGATAATTGCCCGCTCGATATGCGCCGCGAATTGCGCCTCGATGGTGTCGAGGGCGAGGGTTTCCTTGGAGTCCCACCAACGGTAGATCGTCGCCCTGCTCGTCCCCGCCCGTGCGGCGACTGCATCGAGCGTCATCGCCAGCAGCCCCTCCTCGGCAAGCAGTTCGCCGGCGGCATGCAGGATCGCCGCGGTCGCCTGGTCGCGGCGCGGGCGACCGCGGCGGCGGGGGACATCGGGCGGTGGCCTCGCTCCCATAGCGCCTTCCTTGAGGATGTGATACAAGACGTACCGTATTGCTACGCGCCGTGTGCCGTGTGTTGTGCGCCCTATCCTCGATAACGCCAGCTCGGGCGATCCGGTTTCGGACGCTGTTGACATTCTCCGCATGTTTCGCGCGACGAAACAGTAGACCGAGGAGTATGGATGGTCAGCAATGAGCGCGTGAGGGAGCGTGATACCTGGGTCGAGCACGACTGGCCCGATCTCGGCGTTCGCAGTCGCCTGCCCCTGTTTCTCAATGCCCTCCAGTTCCGCGAGGGCGAGCGCCGCGGCTACTTCCTCGCCAGCGACCGGGTCGCCCCGCGCGAGTTCCTGGCCGTCACGCGTCTGCCGTCAATAGTGGGAGAGGGGATGGTTGAGGCGTGGCAGTCGGAGGGGAAGCGTCTGATGACGGCTCCTGCGTGGCGCGGCGCGGTGGTGGAAGCCCCGACCCCCGTTGTGGTCAACGGAACGATCGGGGAGCAGGGAACGCTCTGGTTCCACGACCCGTGCGGGCAGGAACTGATCGGGCTGCTCTGGGTGGGGCAGGTCGCAGGTGACCGCGTGACGGTCATGTATTGGTGCGAGGCGACGCAGTCGCACCATTGCGGCGCGTGCTTTCGGCGCCTGCTCACATCGCTGCGCTGGGTGCCGCACGTTCAGGGATGAGGACGTGGCCGGCACAGCGTTGTGTCCGGCCGCTGCGCCGGCGAACGCATCACGGTGAGATCCTCAACGCGGTAGCGCCGGGGATCGGTGGCGCTAACACCATAGAGATCATGCCATCACCCTCCGTAGCCGGGCGATGCACGCAACTCGTGGCGAGATCGGGGTATGCGCCGGAGGGGTTGATCGGCTCCTCGCGGCTGCCAGGATGAATCAGTGTCGCCATCGTTATGCCTCCTGAGACGTCTGCTCGGCGATCAGCGAGCGAAGCGCGGAAAGGAGAAGTTGCTCCGTCGTCGGCGTGGGAACGACCGCCGCAGAAGATGCCGGTACCTTGTCGCTGTCCTCGGCCCACCAATGCTCGTGGTACTGCCATGAGCCGGTCAGCGCGGCGCCGAGATCGACGAGCGACCTGATGTGGCCGGAGATGAGGTTGCTGTCGCAGTCGGGGCAGGTCTGCGAGACGTAGAGATACCAGCAGTAATCAAAGGAGTCGTATCCGGCATGGAAGCGGATGCCGTCCTCGATCCACTCGTTGTCGGTCGGTGTGGCCTCGATGCCGAGCACATCCTTCAGTAGGTCCCGGAGCTTCTCGGCCCGGTTGCGCGCATCGTGGAGTGCCGCTTCCTGCCGCGCTATGTGGTCTTTCTCGATCATCACGGCATGTTCCGCGATCGCCTGCTCGCGCAACCCCGTCGCCTGTACCATCGTCATGTTCATGCCCTTTCCTCCTGGAAGCGGGGCGGCTCGTCACCGCCCCGCGTCGCTAATACTCCGATGGCAACAACACCTGGACTGCGTCACATGAGTCTGCACGGATATTGTCAATCACGTCGACAAGCCCCTATACTCCGGACTTAGCCCGTATGAGTCACCCGGTATTTGTGCAATCGTTGTGTGGCAAGCGCGCTGTCCGGGGCACCCCTCTTCCTCCCTCGCGTCGCCACCGGTCGCTTCAGCACCTATCAGCGGAATGAGGATGCCATGTTCATGGAGATCGCCGGCTATCCCTTCTTCACCGTCAGTCACGGTGCTGCACCCCGGACGTTCCTCGCGCATAGCGGCTGGATCGGCACGAATGAGGACTGGCTGCCCACCCTTGAACTGCTCAGCCGCTCGTGGCGCACCGTCACCTATGACCACCGCGGTGCCGGTGAGACCGTCGTCCCGGTCGAGGAGATCACCGCCGAGACGCTCGTCGCCGACATCTTCCGGGTCATGGATGCGTTCGCGATCGAGCGGTGCGTGCTCGGCGGCTTCTCCGCGAGTGCGGGGCTGACAGCGCGCGCCGTGCTCCAGCACCCCGAGCGGTTCGATGGGCTGGTGCTCATGAACGGTACGGCCGGAGTGCGCCCGCCGGATGCCGGACCGGTACCGCCCCGTCGTCCGCCGTCGAGCTGGCCGGGGGAGACGCACAGCGAGCGGATGCGCTGGTTTATCGAGCAGTGCACCCCCGAGCCGGATGTCGAGCACATCCGGCGTTGGGGGCACCACATGCTGATGCGCGCCGAGCCCGAGGCGGCGGAGCGGCTCTTCGACGTCGCACCTCCCGCCGATGCAATGTTTATCGCGCAGTTGAAGGAGATCGCCATCCCGACACTGATCGTCCACGGTGCGCTGGACGCGTTTGCGAGCACGGCGGCAATGGAGTACCTCGCCACGCTGATCCCGGAGAGTAAACTGGTGGTGCTGGAAGGCTCGGGACAC
>JAICJW010000233.1 GCA_025928215.1 Chloroflexia bacterium
ATGTAATACCAGGCGCGCTGCCGCAGGTTGCGATCCTCGGAGAGGCGTTCCCACGTCTCGCCGCCATTGTCCGAGCGAAAGACCGCGCCATCCTCGGCCTCAACGAGCGCCCAGACGCGATCACGCTTCGCGGGTGAGGCGGCGAGACCGATCTTGCCAAGCACACCTTTCGGCAATCCGGGGTTGCGCGTGATCTCCGCCCAGCTATCGCCGCCGTCCGTGGACTTAAAGATGCCGCTTCCCTCGCCGCCGCTGACCAGTTGATGCGCGTCCCGCCGGGCCTCCCAGAACGCGGCATAAAGGACGCGCGGGTTGTGTGGATCCATCACCAGATCGCTTGCCCCGGCCGCCTCGCTCCGGAACAACACCTGCTCCCACGTCGCGCCGCCATCCTTCGAGCGATAGACGCCGCGCTCCTTGTTCGGCCCGTGCGCGTGACCGAGCGCCGCGACGTAGACGAGATCCGGGTTCTTCGGATGGATACGGATTTTGGCGATATGGCGCGTGTCCGTAAGGCCGCACTGCGCCCACGTTTTGCCCGCGTCGGTGGATTTGTAGACACCGTCCCCATGCGCGACATTGCCGCGAATCGAGACCTCGCCCATCCCAACATAGATGACGTTCGGATCGGACTCCGACACCGCGATTGCGCCGACCGACGCGCGCTTGAAGAAGCCGTCCGAGATATTCCCCCAGAAGACGCCGCCATCGGTCGTCTTCCAGACACCGCCGCCCGTGGAACCCATATAGAAAACCTGATCGCGTGCCGGATCACCCGCGACGGCGACGACGCGGCCGCCCCGGAACGGCCCGATCAGCCGCCATTCGAGCGCGTGCAACTGATCGCTGGCAATTGTTGGCGCATGTATGTCAGCCATCGCTCCCCCTTCGTTTGTCATGGCGCACGGTCGTTGAACATGCCGCTAGTCTCGCACATGCGCCAGAGGCCCGGCAACGGTGGAAAGCCTCACCCCGGCCCCGCTCCTGACCGTTACCATCTCATCGTGTTGCCCACGGGAGATCGCCTTGATACGACGGCAGCGGACAGCCCATCTCCCGCTGCGCGATGCTCTTACGTTGTTTGTGAAGTGGTGCCGCAGGTGGGGGTCGAACCCACACGGTTATTCACCAGCGGAGTTTAAGTCCGCCGCGTCTGCCATTCCGCCACTGCGGCACAGGGGCGGGTGCGGGATGCACCTGACGGATAATCTATCACAAATCCCCTGCCGCACAATGGGCAGCCGGGCGGACGATGCAGCGGAAGCCGAGGTGGCAGGTAGCGGAGTCAATCGCCTCCGCGATGCGCGCTGCCGGGCGGTAGCGCAGGCAGTAATTCGGCGCGCAGAGGAACGAGCCGCCCTTCAGCACCTTGCGTGGAATGGCGATTGCCGGCTGCTGCGGGTCGTAACTCTGCTCCATCGGGCCGCCGCGCGGATTGGCGGGGATGCAGCACGCCTTGGCCGGATTGGCGGGATGCCGCTCCCGGTACCAATCGGTCGTCCACTCCCAGACATTGCCCGCCATGTCGTACAGTCCATATCCGTTCGGCGGGAAGGAGCCGACGCGCGCCGTCCGCTCATACTTGTCGTGGAGCAGGTTCTGCCACGGAAATTCGCCCTGCCAGGTGTTTGCGAGCGGCTTCCGCTGCGGGTCGTAGTCGTCGCCCCAGGTATAGGCAGCACCTTCGAGGCCGCCGCGCGCCGCGCGCTCCCACTCCGCCTCGGTCGGCAGCGCCTTCCCCGCCCATGCCGCGTACGCCTCCGCGTCGGCAGCGGCGATATGGACGACGGGATGCGAGCCGCGACCGGCGAGCGAGGTCCGTGGCCCTTCCGGATGCCGCCAGCTCGCACCCGGCACAAATGCCCACCACTGCTGCCAGTTCCGCGGATCAACACGGTGCGGCGGCTTCTGGAAGACGAGCGAGCCGGGGACGAGGTTTTCAGGAGGCGCGCCCGGATAGTCGGCGGGGTCGAGGGGTCGCTCGGCGACGGTCACGTAGCCCGTCTCCGCGACGAAGCGGCGGAACTGGCTGTTCGTCACGGCGTATTGATCCATCCAGAAGCCGTCCACCGTTATAGTATGCGCGGGGCCTTCCTCGGGATAATGGCGATCGGAACCCATCAGGAACGCGCCGCCGGGAATCCACGCCATCTTTTCGTGCGGTGGCGCGGTCGGTTGCTCCGCCCCATCGCGCGACGCGACCCCCACCGCATTCGTCAGCCTTGCCTCCATGGGTCAGCGATTCCCCTCTATAGACCGATCTGTCGCCCGATTCCACCGCCGATATGATAGCATCGGAAGCCAGATCGGTGGCAGACCGCATTCGCTCGGGATGACGAAGGAGGGATCAATGGCAACGCTCCGTGCGGGCTTGGTGATCGCCAAGCCGAACCCGGTCGCTGTGCTCGCCGCGATTGAGCGGGCGGAAGCGGGCGGTCTCGATGCCGTCTGGTCCACGGTGGGTGGCGTCGCCCCCGACGCGGTGACGCTCTTCGCCGCCGCCGCCGTCCGCACGACGCGCATCACGCTCGGCACGTCCATCGTGCCCACCTATCCCCGGCATCCGGCCGTGCTCGCGTCGCAGGCGCTCGCCATCACCGGGCTTGCGCCGGGCCGCTTCCGGCTCGGTATCGGGCCAAGCCATCGCCCGACGATTGAAGGGGCGTTCGGCATCTCGATGGGTACGCCGCTCGATCACCTGCGCGAGTACCTGAACGTGCTGCGCGATCTGCTCTGGAATGGGCGGACGGACTTCGCCGGCACGTACTACACCGTCCATCTGGCACTGCCGCCAACGATCGCGCCGCCCCGGACGCCGCTCCTCATCTCGGCTTTGCGCGCCAATGCCTTCCGGTTGGCGGGTGAAATCGCGGACGGCGCGATCTCCTGGATTTGCCCCGTGCCCTATCTCATTGGCACGGCGCTGCCTGCCATGCGCGCGGGCGCGGAGGCCGCACGCCGCCCCGTGCCGCCGCTCGTCGGCCATGTCCCGGTGGCGATGCACACCGACCGGCAGGCGGTGCGGGCGGCGGCGCGCTCGCGCCTGGCGATGTATGGCCGCCTCCCCTTCTACGCGCGCATGTTCGCGGACGCCGGCTTCCCCGTCGGCAGCGACGGCGCGATGCCCGATGCCCTGCTCGACACGCTTGTCGTCGCCGGAACGCCCGAAACCGTCCGTGCTCGCCTCGAAGCAATCCAGGCCGCGGGCGTAGACGAACTGATCGTCACGCACGTTCCCGTCGCGGACGATGACGCGGAGGAAGCCGCGCTCATTAGCGCCCTCGCATAGATCAGTCCCCATCCCCCCACCCCCGCACGGCGGGGCTGGGGTGGGGGCCAATACAAGCGCGAACCGCCCCTACGCACGGACGCTGCGAACGGTATCAGGCTCATTCGCGGTGGTCGCTACAGGTCGCCCCGGAAGGCGCGATCCAGCAGGACGGGCGGGAGCGGCCCGGTCACAGAGGATGCGCGTTACGGCTTTTGGATCGGTGGCTTGACTGCTGGTGACTCAGGGACCACAAATGGCGTCACCGGCTTCAATCCAGGCGGCGATGCCACTTTCGCCAGTCGCCCGCCTGCATTATCCGCCCGCTTCGCCACGACCCGATAGCCAAAAGTCCCGCTCACCGCCTTGGTGGGTGCCTGCATCCCCGCCGGGGTTACCGACTCTTTGGCCTGTACCGTGAACCCGCTCGCGCTGAGTTTCGTCGCGTAGAGGTTGTGGTTGTCGTCATACTCGGTGAGGAAGACATGATAATCGTCGGTGTGAACGAGTGCCGCAAAGTCCGGGTCGAGAGGGACATGCGCGGTGCCATTGACGAGTTTCGCCTTCCCGAAGTCCTCGAACCATCCCTCCGGGGAGGCGACACTTTGCAGCAGGCGACTGCTGCCATCGGGGTGCGTGACCGCCGTGCCAGCCGTCGGCGCGCTCATCGTTCCGTTGATGTGGACATCGCCGTAGAAGACGCCTGCCCAGTGTCCCGCGCTCCCCGGTGCCACCCCGATCAGCCCAATACTCCCCGTCGTCTGGGCATAGCCGATTAGGGCGGCATGACCGTCGGTGGCGCTGGTATAGCCGATCAGCCCGTGACCGCTGACGGACTGGCCTTGGACACCGGGGCCGACGCTGCCTTTGCCAAGCACGCCCGCGTTGCCGTTGGCGCCGCTCCGGCTCCCCTCGACCGACCCGATAATCGGCGAACCGCTGCCTGAGACCCCTTTGACGCCGATGCCGCTCGCCAGATCGGACACACCTTCCACGCCAATCCCATTCGTGCCAGTAGCGAGATTCTGCCCGTATACCCCGACAGTATTCGGCTGGCTGTTTGGAGCAAGCCCCCCGACTCTACCCAGCACACCGATATTGCTCGTACCTGTGCTACCCGCCTTCACGTCGCCGACCACCCCGATGCCGTTATCCGTACTCCCCTGCACGCCAAAATAGGACGAAGAAAGGCCCTGCACGCCAACGCCGAAGCCCGCGTCGCATTGGCCGCGTACGCCGATGCCGCGTATGCCGGAGGATGCATTGGAACCATCAACGGCAACGGTATCAGTGGAGGAACTGCCCAGCAGGATGCGCCCCCTGATCCCAACACCGGACTGCGAGGTGGCGCCGAGGACGCCAACATCCGAGGAAGTGTCACCATAGACCCCGCATTTCTCGGGCGGAAGCGGCCCTAGTGTTCGGCCCGGCACGATGCCGAACGTCGTTCCGCGCAAGCCCGCCAACGCCGTGCCGTTGTTGCAACTCACGATGAGAACCGGCTCCTGCGACGTCGGACCGGCGTTCGTGTCGTAGATGAACGTCGGGCCGACCACCGGCCCGTTCAGCGTGCCGCTTGTCTCTGCGGTCGCGATCTGGAGCGACGCACTCGCGGCGACCGGTTGTGCCGTCTGCTTCACCGCAATCCCCGCGACGACCGCCGCCGCCGCCGCCAGAATCCCTCGCCGCTTCAACGCCGTATCCGTATTCTCGTGTTCGCGGGTATGATTGCCCTCATGCCGCGCCATCGTCGCCCTCCTCAATATATGCTCCTGCCGATGCGACAGTCTATCATGTAGGGTAGCGAGTGACAAAGCCGCCAAAAGATTGCACGGCCAACGCATTTCTGCGACCGGGGCATCCAAGCCACCACGCGTGCATCCATGGAAGCGCAGGATATAGTGGACCCCGGAATCTGGACAGTCCAGATGGGTCGCTCTTCGTGATGGATCGCAGGTATGAGAAGGCAGTTTTCGGCCACTTTACAAGGCGCAGGTCGTCCAAGAACTCCTCAAGGAGGAGAAGTCGGTCGCGCAACTGGCCGCCGAGTACGGCGTCCATCCCACCCAACTCGGCAAGTGGAAAGCGCTCGCCCTCCACGGTCTGCCCAGCCTGTTCGAGGAACGTGCCGAAGTGGGCGCGCTCAAGACAGCGCACGAGGCGCAGCTCATCGCGCTCTATGCCGAGATCGGGCGACTCACTACGCAGGTCGCCTGGTTGAAAAAAAAAGTTGGCCTGCCATCTGGATAGGGACGAGCGTCTCGCGATGGTGGAACGCGACCAGCTTGCACTGCCGCTGACCATTCAAGCCGACCTGCTCAGCCTCAGCCGGGCCAGCCTGTACTACCATCCCCGTCTTCCGTCGCTCGAAGAAGTGGCCATCAAACACCGGATCGACGCGCTCTACACCCAGTATCCCTTCTACGGCTCGCGCCGCATCACGGCACAGATGCGGCGCGACGGATTGGTGATCAACCGCAAGGCGGTGCAGCGGCACATGCGCGAGATGGGTATCGCCGGGATCGCTCCGGGGCCGCACCTGAGCCGCCGCGACAGCGAGCATCGCATCTATCCCTACTTGCTGCGCGATGTCACCAGCGCCTATCCAAACCATGTGTGGGGGATTGATGTCACATACGTCCGTTTGCACGCCGGGTGGCTCTACCTGGTGGCCGTGCTCGATTGGTACTCGCGCTATGTCATCAGCTGGGAGTTGGACCAGACGTTGGCGCTGCCCTTCGTCCTGGCGGCGGTTGAGCGGGCGTTGGCGCAGGCGCAGCCCGTGATCTGGAACAGCGACCAAGGGAGCCACTTCACCAGTCCCCAACACCTCGCACTGCTGACAAACGCGGGCGTACAAATCAGCATGGACGGGAAGGGGCGGGCGCTGGACATCATCTTCGTCGAGCGGCTGTGGCGCACCGTCAAGTACGAGGAGGTCTACCTCCGCGATTACGCGAGCCCCCGCGAGGCGCGGCAAGGGCTGAGCACGTACGTGATGTTCTATAATGAAGAGTGACCGCACCAAGCACTCGGGTATCGGACGCCCGCCGAGACCTATTTCGCTCCGGCGGGACCCTGACGCTACCGCACGCGGCGAGCGGCGAGCACGACGCGAGGTACACCATGAGCACCTTCTCATCGTCGAGCGCCCCGTCCACATTGGTCGGACGCGACCGCGAACTCGCTGTCCTGCGCGAGCATCTCGATGCCGCTCTCACCGGGCGGGGCAGTCTCGTGCTCATCGGCGGTGAGGCGGGCATCGGCAAGACGGCGCTCGCCGAGGCGCTCTGCCGGGAGGCGACGGAGCAGAGTGCGCTGGTGCTCGTCGGGCGGTGCTATGACCTGACCGAGACGCCGCCCTACGGCCCGTGGGTCGAACTCTTCGGGCACCATCGTCAAGCGGAGGGAATGCCGCCGCCCGATGCCTTCGCGGTGCGCGGCACGGTAGGGGAAGTTACCAGCCAGGGGGCGCTCTTCCGGCAGGTGCTCGACTTCCTCACGGCACTCGCCGCCGCGCGACCTGTGCTGCTCCTGCTCGACGATCTGCATTGGGCGGATGCGAGCAGCCTCGATCTGCTCCGCTTCGTGGCCCGCCACCTCGGCGCGCTGCCACTGCTGCTCGTCGTCACCTATCGCAGCGACGAACTGACCCGCCGCCATCCCCTCTCCCCGCTCCTGCCCGCCCTGGTGCGCGAGGCAGCCGCCCAGCGTGTCGACCTGCATCCCCTCGACGATGCTGCCGTCCGCGCCTTTGTCGACGACCGCTATCAGCTCCCCGCCCCCGACGCCGACCGGCTCGTCGCCTTCGTCCAGGGCCGCACCGAGGGGAACGCCCTCTTTGTAGGCGAGGTGCTCCGCTCCCTGGCCGAGTCCGGCGCGCTCCGGCGGGAGGGGGAGGGGTGGCACGTGGGCGATCTGCGCCGGGCTGCGCTGCCCCCCCTGCTTGGCCAGGTCATCGATGCCCGCGTCTCCCGGCTGGACGGGGAGGGGCAGCGGCTGCTTGCCCTCGCGGCAGCG
>JAICJW010000087.1 GCA_025928215.1 Chloroflexia bacterium
GGTCGCGCGCATACCAGTTGCGCTGCGCGCGTGCGGGATCACTCGTCTCGTAGCGCGCGGTCAGTTTGTCGCGCCGAGCGGCCGATTCCCGCTTGAACGCTTCGGTCGGCACGAGCCAGATCGCCTGCCGTGGATGAGACAGTAGCGGCGCGACGCATTCGGGGAAGAATCCCGGCCCTTCCGCGACGATCATCGGCTGCTTCGGCAGGGCGAGCAGGTCTTCGACGGCCAGCCCGCACCGCTCGGTCCAGGAAGCGATGGTCTCATGGACCATGCGCGCGACCGCGTGTTGCACCCATCGTTCGTCGGGCGTCATCCGCGCGGGATGCGCGGCATGGAGTGCCGGATGGTCGGTCGCGGTCGCGCGGGCGAAGTGCGCCGGTTCGTAGCGGTCGAAGTGATAGACCTGCAACCCGTACTTCTCCGCGAGAAGATCCGCGATGGAGGTTTTTCCCGCATCGGGCGCGCCACCGATCCAGAGGACATGGGCGAGCGCGGTACGTAGATCGTGTTCGGATGGCATTGTTCCCTCCCACCGTGTCGCACTATCGGCATCCACTGTAGCGAGTGCGGGTGGGAAAAGCACCGGCCAGAGGGTCGATATGTCATTCGTGCCACCTGCGCTATACTGGGAAGGTCAGGAGAGATACGAGAGCGATCCGGTCGTTCATTTCGCCGTACGGCGGTGATGCCGGATGATGCCAGACGAAAGCAATCCATTTCATCTCTTCCAACGTACTGTTTGGTAGAACGATGCGGCGATGAGTGGGGAGCGGTGTCGTGCGTGTGGGAAACTCAGATGCGGCGGGGGCGCTCGCCGGGGATGGCGCGGTGAGCCGGGCCATCGCACACACGATGACCGAGACGACCGGTGCCTCCGCGACGGATGAGGCGCTCGTTGCCGCCGTGGCGCGCGGTGACGAGAGCGCCCTCGGGTCTCTCTACGACCGCTATGCTGCCTCTATTTACTCGCTTGCAATGCGCATTACAGGGGATCGGTTGACGGCGCAAGAAGTGACACAGGATACCTTTCTCCGGCTCTGGAAGTACGCGAAGGACTTTGACCGCGAGCGCGGGGCATTCGGTGCGTGGCTCTTCGCGATTGCCCGCCGCCGCTCCCTTGACGTCCTACGCGGCCGCCAGCGACAGGCGAAGATCGCGGACGGGACCTTTATCAGCGATGGGGGTACGCTTCCTGAGCCGTCGCAGGCCGACGCGACCGAGCAGATCGTGCTGGCACACGTCATCACGCAGGCGGTGGCGACGTTGCCCCTCGCGCAGCGACAAGCGATTGAACTCGCCTATTTCGGTGGCCTGACGCAGCAGCAGATCGCCACGCAAACCGGCGAGCCGCTCGGCACCGTCAAGTCGCGGATGCGGTCGGCGATGGAGACGCTGCGGACGCGGCTCCATACCTTGCGTCCGTATCCGCAGCACGATGAGGAGGTGGTGTGATGAGCGATCAGCCGATCAGTCCACCCCTCGGTACCATTCCGGACGGCATGGCCGAGGCGATTGCCGCCTATGCCCTCGATGCCCTGCCACCCGATGAGACGGCGGCGGTTTCCGCCTACCTGGCGGAGCATCCAGAGGCGCACGCACTCTGTGAGGAGTACCGCGCTATCGTCGGCATGCTGCCATACGCCGCTGCGCCGAGCGAGCCGCCGCCCTTCCTGCGCGACGGTGTCTTCCGTTCGATTCGGGGCGAGCGGCAACGCCGTCATCGCCTGCCGTTGCCGCCTGTCCGCTATCGGTTCATCTCCGCCTTCGCGGCATGCGCGCTTCTGCTGCTGCTCGTCTGGAATATTGGCCTGCAAGTGCGTACGTCGCCACCGGCGCGCGCCGACGCATCAATCTCGGACATTCTGAGTCAGCCGGGGCTGGTGACGTACGCGATGATGCCGCAACCGGACGCGCCGGACGCCTCCGGGCGCATTTACCTCTCGTCCACCCACGATCAGGCGGCGATGTCCGTCTGGCGATTGCCGCACCTTTCGCCGGACCAGACATATCAACTCTGGTTCCGGCTCGATGACCAGACGCGCGTGAGCATCACGACGTTCTCCGTGGATGCGAAGGGCGCGGCGGTCGTCCGGCTCAATGTGCCGCGGATGAGTCATGCCTACGTGCAGTGCGGTATTACGCTGGAGCCGAGCGGCGGTAGTCCGCAACCAACCGGCCCGCGCATGCTCTCATCCGAGCCGTGGCCGGTCCCGACCTACTATTCACAGTGATCCGATTCACGTCTTTATCAGTATAGATGAGTAGAACCGCATACGGCCGACGATTCATTTTCGTCCTTCCCCACCGGCCGTATGGGTTCTCTTTGTGTCTGTCCGCGCGGCATTACGCCGTGACATTCCTCGCCGAGACATCGGGTGTTCCGGTTGGCGGATCGTCCGCACCGGTCGTGAGCCAGAGGCGGAGGAGCGCCGCGACGCTCCATGCCTGCATCGGGCAGCCGCCGGGGGCGTGCGGCGCGTCACCGTCGAAGACTTCGCTGATTGAACCGACGCCCGCCACCCTGAGTGTGTCCACGAGGGGGCCGAGCAAGGCGCGGGCCTGCGCGCGCGTCCCGCCGAGGCGGAGGAACGTATCCACGTACGGCCCGAGCAGCCAGGGCCAGACCGTTCCCTGATGATACGCACCGTCCCGCTCTACGGCGCCACCCGCGTAGCGCCCGATATACTGACGATCCATGGGTGCGAGCGTGCGAAGGCCGTATGGCGTGAGCAGATGCGCGGTGACGGCGGCGAGCGCGCGGCGGGCGTCCGCGTCCGGCAGCGGACAGGTCGGCAGCATCAGGGCAATACACTGGTTCGGGCGTAGCGCGGGATCGTCGCCGCTCGGTGTGTCCACGACATCACACAGGTACCCGCGCTCGCCATCCCAGAAACGCCGGATGAACCCGGCCGCGGCGCTGTCCGCGGCGGCGAGGTACGGCGCGGCGTCCGCCCCATGCTCCGCCGCCCATCCGGCCATCAGGCGCAGTGCGTGATGCCACAGCCCATTGATTTCCACCGGCTTGCCGATGCGCGGCGTGACGACCCAATCGCCGACCTTCGCATCCATCCACGTCAGTTGCACGCCCGGCTCTCCGCCGCAGAGCAAGCCATCCGCCGGGTCAGCATGGATGTAATAGCGCGTGCCGCGCTGATGCCACGCGATGATCTCGACGAGTGTCGGCCAGAGATCCGCGAGTAATGCGCGGTCGTTCGTGGTGCCCAGGTACTGCTCGATGGCGCGGAAGAACCAGAGCGTGGCGTCAATCGTGTTATATTCCGCCGTCTCGCCACTATCCGGAAAGCGGTTGGGCAGCATCCCCTCGCTGACATTCGCCGCGAAGGTGCGCAGGATGCCCGCCGCGTCGGCCTCCCGCCCGGTCGTCAGGCAGAGGCCGGGCAGGGCGATCATCGCATCCCGCCCCCAGTCCGTGAACCAGGGATACCCCGCGACGACTGTCGTACCCGCATCGGTCACAAACCCGCGCCGCACAAGGAAACTGTCCGCCGCGAGCCGCAACTGCGCGGTCACATCGTCCGCCGCGATTGGGCCGAGGCCGGTCATTACCATCTGCTGCCGCGCCCTCTCCCGTTCGAGCGCGCCGGAGACCTTCGGCCACCCTGCCTGCTCCCGCTCGACGGCGGCGACGAAGTGCGCCGATTCGCCCGGTTGGAGCGTGACGGCGAAATGCCCGATCTGGTACGCATCTTCGCCGCCGCCGAAGCCGCGTGCATCCTCGGCTGCCAACCGGAAGTGGTAGTACCACGTCTCGTCCGGTATGAACTCGCCCGGTGTGTCATCGTCGTCGTATGCAGCGAGGAAATAGGGCGACGCGTCATCGAACGCGGTGACGGAAACGGTGGGGCCGTCGTGCGTCACCTGCCAGCGCCACTGCGGATCACCGGCGCGGGTACGCCGGTGATGATCGCGATGGGTGCAGAGCGGCGTGAAGCGGAGCGTGGCGGGCGGCGCGTCTGCCGGGGCGTTGTAGGTGGCGCGGAGAAGCGCCGTATTCTGGCCGGAGATCATCCAATGCGTCTCGGTCAGTGTCCGCCCCGTGCCGAGGTCATATGTCCATTGGGGAAGGCCGTCCACGAGCGCGAAGGCGACGGCTCGCGTATATCCCTCCGGGTTGATTGTGCCATCATTGTACTGATGCGTGGCGAGCGCGTATTCGGTATCGCCAATGCGTGCCGTCACATCCACCTGCGCGACGAGCAGCGTCCGCACGACGGGCGGGACGAGCGCGGCGACGAGGAAGCCGTGATACTGCCGCGTCCGCACCCCGGCAGCGGTCCCCATCATGTAGCCCGCGAGGCCGTTTGGCACGAGGTATTCGGTCGCCAGCATCTCACCCAGATTCCGCAGGCGTGACGGTGCGAGGGCGATCGTCGTCATGCATCGTCTCGATATTCCGCATCCGTTGGGCGGAGGGCGGGGAGGGGTGGAGCATTATCGGGGCGGCGGGCGCGGACGAGTGCACCGAGACCGGATAGGATACTGAGCACGCCCATGACGACGGCGAAAATGGCGATGGGGAGCGTCGAGCCACCGCGCTCTGATGCCGGAATCGCTGTGCGCAGAAGGATGCCGAGCGCGAGATAGATAATACCGCTCGGCAGGATGATCGCGGCGGCGCGCCGGGCGCGGGCACGCTCATCGCTGAGGCCGGGTATGGGAGGAACGAGGCGCGGCCCGGCGAAGCCAACGAGCACCGTACCGGCAAGCGCGATCCCGATCAGTACATTGCGCCACGATCCACTTGCAACGCCGAACGCCAGTAGCACGACGCCGAGCAAGAGCGGCAGGAGATTCATCATCGTTTGCGCGCCGCCGCGTTGCCGTTGCACTACCGCCCCCTGTCTCGCCTCTTGCCGTCGCGGTATCGTACCATGAGAGAAGCCCTTGGGAGATCGGGGCGTTATGCGAAAGACTCAGATTGCCTCAATCCGGTTCGCGGCCGGGGAACAAGGGAGTGAAGTATGTCATCAACCGAGGAGTTTCGGCGGATCGCGGACGCGCTTCTCGCGGCGTGTGGCCCGGTGGATGGCGACTATCGCTACCTCGGCACCGTCGCGCCCGGCCTCGGTGTGCCGCTCGTGGATGTGCAGCGCATTCTCGACAAGATCGAGCGGCTCGGACTTGTGGAATGCACGACGCAGAATCCGCTCCAATGCCGCCTGACCACCTGGGGCGTGGAGCATCGGGAACGGCAGGCGCGGCGCGCGGCGGCGGAGCAGCAATCCACGGAATAATCGCCGCGATTGGCTCAGCGCAATCGGATCTCCTGCCGGATGGCGCGCACGTCCGCCTCGACTTCGAGGCCGATGACGGGCGGGCGGCTGTAGTACCAATGGATGCCGTGTGCCGCCGCCGGACCCATCGCCGTGAGTATCTCCGTCGGCAGGAAGGCATGGAGGTCGTGTTGCGTATAGAGATTGAGGGCGGTCACGGCGGCCCATTCCGCCGCGAGCGCCGCGAGGCTCGCCTGCATCGCCAGCATCACGCTCCCTGTCTTCTCCTGTAGCGCATCGGGCGCAATTTCGCCGGGGCGCACGTTCGCTTTCTCAGGCGCGCCGGAAACGACGAACGTCTGGCCGCGCTCGGTCGTTGGCACGGTATAGGAGAAGGCGTAGAGCAACGTTTCCGCAGGCGAGTTCACGCCCGGCGCGATGTTGCTCCGCCCGATCGGGTTCTGGCCCTCAACGAAGACGCCCCATGACAGTAGCAGCGCGCGATACTCCTCATTGAACGCGCCGAAACCGCTCGTGGTATACGGCTCCGGGCAGCGCAATTCGACCGCGCAGAGGGCGGTGCGTGCCCGCCCCTGTGCCGTCAGATGCCGCTCCGCCGCCGCGAATCCCTGCTGATAAGGAAGCGGGTTCTGGAAGATCGCATGCACGATCTCATGGCCCGGCATGGCGATCACGCCGCCGGAAAAGGGCGCGCTCGTCGTGATGCGCGGATCGGTTCCCAATGGCAGAAATTGGTAGTCGCCCACCGGGTGTTGCATGAGGGGCATCGCATCCTCCACTCATCAGAAACGTTCAATATTTCTGGTCCTCGCCGCGATGATGATAGCATATGCGGCATCTGGTCTGTCGCGCTGACGTGAGAGAGAAAGAGATGACCGATCTGACCCCTGTCTATCAGGCGATTGATGCGAACGAGGCGCGCTTCGTCGCGGACTTGCAGCGGGTGGTGCGCCAGCCGAGTATTTCGTCGCAGAACATCGGCGTGCGCGAGTGCGCGGCGTTGCTCACTGAAATGATGCGGGATCTCGGTATGGATGCGCGAGTGATGGAGACCGCCGGGCTGCCGGTCGTCTATGGGGAGATACGCGCGCCGCGTGCCGATGCGCCGACGCTGGTGATCTATAACCATTACGATGTCCAGCCGGCCGATCCGCTCGGTGAGTGGACGCACCCACCGTTCGATGCCGCCATCGTGGATGGCGTGATGTATGGCCGGGGCACGACCGACGCGAAAGGAAATTTGCTCGCGCACCTCAAAGCGGTGGACGCCTTCCGGCGCGCGGGCGTGTCATTGCCGTGCCATCTCAAATTCCTCTTCGATGGTGAGGAAGAATCGGGCAGCCAGAGTCTGCCCGGCTTTGTCGCGGCGCACACGGACCTGCTCGCCGCCGATGCCGCGCTCTCGTTCGATGGCGGCTTCGCGGCAGACGACCGGCCGCAGATCAGTTTCGGATCGAGCGGGCTTCTGTATGTCGAAATCCGCGTCCGGGGTGCGAGCAAGGACCTTCACTCGGCCCGCGCGCGGCTGGTTGAGAATCCGGGGTGGCGGCTCGTCTGGGCGCTTGCCGGACTGAAGGATGCGAACGAGCGGGTGACACTTGACGGGTTCTACGACCCGATCCGTCCGATCTCGTCCGTCGAGCGGGCGGCATTGGAGCAAGCGGGGTGGGACGACGCGGCACAGCAGCGTGAACTCGGTGTGACCCGCTTCCTCGGCGGTGTCAGCGGGACGGCGGCGCTGGAGCAGCTGCTCTTCACGCCAACGTGCAATATCGCGGGCTTCGCGACCGGCTGGATGGGCGATGGGCACAAGACCGTCCTGCCGAGCCGTGCGGCGTGCCGGCTCGATTTTCGACTGGTCGCGGATCAGGACCCTGATACCGTCCTGGCCGCATTGCGCCGCTATCTCGACGCGCACGAGTGCGCCGATTTCGAGATCGAGGATATGGGTTCGATTGAACCGTCGCGGACGGCGCTCGATACGCCCTTCGCCCGACTGATTATCGCGTCCGCGCGGCAGGTCTATGATATTGAGCCTGCGGTCCGGCCCACGCATGATGCGTCCGGGCGGCAAGGGGTCTGGCTGGGTGGCCGACTCGGCGGTATTCCCTCCGCCGGGACGGGAATCGGCCCGCCGGACTGGCATGGCCACGCGCCGGACGAGTTCATTACCCTGTCGCACTATCTGCGCGGCATCAAATACTCCGCAACGATCATGCAGCAGTTCGCGGAAGCGACAGAAACGAGATGAACCGCAGAGACGCGGAGAACACAGAGAAAGGGATCGGATTTCTCATTCCCCTCGCTTCTCTGCGTCCTCTGCGCCTCTGCGGTTCGACCCGGTTTCGTCGCTAGTCGCGCGGCGCTTCTTTGTTGCCGAGCCAGGGCATCATCTTGCGTAGTTGGGCGCCGACACGCTCGATCTCAGAGTCCTGCGCTTCGTGGCGCATCGCCATGAACTGCTTGCGGCCGCCGCTCTCGTTCTCCGCAATCCATTGCTTGGCGAACTTGCCGCTCTGGATGTCCTGCAAAATCAGTTCCATCTTCTCGCGCGCCTCATCGTCGAAGATGCGCGGACCGGAGGTGTAGTCGCCGTATTCCGCCGTGTCAGAGACCGAGTAGCGCATGTAGGACATGCCGCCTTGATACATGAGGTCCACGATCAGTTTCATCTCGTGCAGGACCTCGAAGTAGGCAATTTCCGGCTGATAGCCCGCGTTCACCAGTGTCTCGAAGCCGTTGCGGATCAGGGAGGTGACGCCGCCGCAGAGGACGGCCTGCTCGCCGAAGAGATCGCTCTCCGTCTCCTCCTTGAAGGTCGTCTGCACGACGCCCGCCTTCGTCGCCTTCATCGCCTTCGCATAGGCGAGGGCGCGCTGGTGCGCGGTGCCCGTCGGGTCCTGCTGCACCGCGATCAACGCGGGGACGCCGACGCCCTCGACGTACATGCTGCGAACGATGTGCCCCGGCCCCTTCGGCGCGATCATCGAGACGTCCACATTCTCCGGCGCGACGATCTGGCCGTAATGGATGCTGAACCCGTGCGCGAACATCAGCATCGCGCCCGGCTTGAGATTCGGTTCGACATCCGCCTTGTACACCTTCCCCTGCAAGTGGTCCTGCAGGAGCATCATGACGATGTCCGCGTCCTTCACCGCATCGCCAGTGTTCTTGACGGTCAGACCGTCCGCCTCCGCCTTCGCTTTGCTCTTTGACCCTTCGTACAGGCCGACGACGACATTGACGCCGCTATCATGCAAGTTCAATGCGTGCGCGTGCCCCTGGCTGCCGTAGCCGATGATCGCGACGGTCTTTCCGTCCAATAGTTTCAGGTCCGCGTCGTTGTCGTAGTAGATAATCGCAGGCATCGTGTTTCCTCCCCATCAATCGAACAATACGCGAGTGATTCTAACCGCCAAGCCGCCAAGAGTGCCAAGAGAGACTCCATGGTTCCCATTTGACCCCGTCTATAGTAGCAGGCACGCCTCCGCCGCCAGCCAGAAGAGTTTTTCACGCACGGTGTGGGCCATCCAGTCGCGCGAATCCCAGTCGCCGCTCAGATCGTCGCCGCCGTACAGAAGTTGGCCGAATCGCACGCCGCGAAACTGGGCGACGGCGAAAAAGGTCGCCGCTTCCATCTCGACAGTTACGCATCCCTCCGCTTTGCGGAGCGCCATCTTCTCGCGGGTTTCGCGGTAGATGCCATCCGTTGTCCACGTCTTGCCGGTGCGGTAGGACACGCTGTGCTTGGTGAGGACCGTCTCAATCGCCGCCACCGCTTCCGGCGTCGCGGCGACCTCACGGCTCGGCGGCAGGTAATGATACGACGTACCCTCATCGCGCACCGCGCTCGTCGGCACGACGATCTGGCCAACGGCGATCTCCCCTTCGAGGACGCCCGCGCCGCCGCAGGCGATGAAGGTGTGGCAGCCGCGCGCGATCACCTCTTCGAGCAAAGCGGCGGCGAGCGGCGCGCCGACGCCGGGATGGAAGAAGGCGAGTTTCCGCCCGCTATGTGTGATTTCATAGAGCGGATGCGCGCCGATCTCGCTGTGCATGTAATCAATCTCGCGCGCCTGCCCGTCCTGCCGCAGTTGCGTGATGACATCCTGAAAGAAGCAGACGACGCAATGTTCCGGTACATCTTCCAGCCGCGCATGTACCCGCGACGGCTCGATAATCGCCTCCGCCGCCGGATCAAACTCCAGAATCGGATACTCCCGCCCAATCCCACTCCTCATCAGCCACCCGCCGAAGGCTGAAACCAATAAACTGCAGAGGCGCAGAGAAACGGAGAGGAAGGGAAGAAACAAAAGAATCTTTCCCGTATCCCTTCTTTCTCCCCTCCGCGTTCTCTGCGTCTCTGCGGTTCAATTTTTCTCGTCATGCGACCTCTTCGCGGAGGCGGGCGGGAGCATCGGCGGGGGCGCTGGGGCGGGTCATGACGACGGTGCCGGTGCGCGCGATCTCGCGGACGCCGAAGGGTTGCAGGAGGCCGAGGAAGGAGTCAATCTTGTCCGCCGGGCCGGAGATTTCGATCACTAATTGGTTGTTCGAGACATCCACGATCTGACCGTTGAAGATCGTCGTCAGTTGCATGATGTCCGCGCGGTTCTGCGCCGTCGCGTTTACCTTGATGAGCGCCAGTTCCCGCCGCACATGCGGCTCGGTCGTGATGTCCGTCACTTTAAGCACTTCGAGCAATTTGTAGAGTTGTTTGGAGACCTGCTCGACCGTCTCGTCATCGCCATTGAAGACGAAAGTCATGCGTGAGAGGCCCGGCTGCTCGCAGTGGCCGACGGTCACGCTCTCCGCGTTGAATGTGCGGCGGCGGAACAGGCTCATCACTCGGTTCAGGACGCCCGGCTGATCCTCGACGAGGCAGACGAGCGTGTGCATGCGTTCGGTCATTGGCTCACCTCCGGTGAGAGTTCGAGGTTCGAGGTTCGGGGTTCGGGGTTCGAGGATGGGAGTCGAGTGGGTTCGTTCATCGAACTCCGAACCCCGAATCTCGAACCCCGGACCCGCTACGTCGGGTCCGCAAAGACCATCTCCTCATTACCAAAGCCGGGGCCGACCATCGGATAGACATTCGCCTCGCGCTCGGTGCAGAAATCAATCAGGACGGGGCCGTTCGTCTCCTGTGCCCAGCGGATCGCCTCGTCTACCTCGGCGTGTGTCTCGACGCGGCGGGCGGGGATGCCGTATGCCGCCGCGAGCATCAGGAAGTCCGGGCTGGAGATCGGCGTCGCGGAGCGGTTACGCTGATGGAAGAGGTCCTGCCACTGGCGCACCATGCCGAGATAGCCATTGTTGATAATGCCGATTTTGACCGGGTAGCCCTCCTGCACGATCGTTTGCAGTTCGTGGAGGGCCATCTGGAAGCCGCCATCACCGACGACCGCCCAGACTTCACCCCCCGGCTTGCCGGCCTGCGCGCCCATCGCCGCCGGGAGGCCGAAGCCCATCGTCCCGAGGCCACCGCTCGTGATGTTCTGGCGCGGCGTGTTGAAGATGTAGTACTGCGCCACCCACATCTGGTGCTGCCCGACATCCGTCGCGATTGTCGCGCCGTCGTCCGTCAGTTCGCTCAGGCGATCAATGACGTATTGCGCGGAGAGCGCCGGGCCCCCATCGCGATCCGCGACGACACGTGGCGGGTGCGCCTCCTTCATCGCTTCGATCTGCGCCAGCCACTCGGCGTGTTCGGCAGGCTCCAATTCGGCGGCGAGCATGTGCAGGCTCGCCTTCGCATCGCCAACGACCGGCACATCCGCCCGGACATTCTTGCCGATCTCCGCCGGGTCAATGTCCATGTGGATGACCTTCGCATTGCGCGCGAAGGAGGAGAGGCGCCCCGTCGCGCGGTCGTCAAAGCGCATGCCGACGGCGAGCATCACATCGGCCCGATTGACGGCGCGGTTCGTGTGCGCGTGGCCATGCATACCCAATAGGCCCATCGAGAGCGGGTGGCTCTCCGGGAAGGAGCCGAGGCCGAGCCACGTATTGACGACGGGAATCTGCGCCTTCTCCGCCAGTGCGAGCAGTTCGGCGGCGGCTTCGGCAATCAGGACGCCTTGCCCGGCGATGATGATCGGCTTCCGCGCCTCGCGGAGCAATTTGGCGGCACTGCGAATCTGGCGGTGGTTCGGCATGATCGTCGGGCGGTAGCCGGGCATGCTCACCGCGCGCGGATAGTCGTACGTCACTTCCTCCTGGAAGCAATCCTTCGGGATATCCACGAGCACCGGGCCAGGGCGGCCGGAGCGCGCGAGATGGAACGCCTTCTTCAGCGTCGGCGCGATCTCCTCGGCGGTCTTGCAGAAGAAGTTATGCTTCGTCACCGGCAGCGTGACACCGATGATGTCCGTCTCCTGGAAGCCGTCCTTGCCAATCAGATAGCGAACGACGTTGCCGGTGATCGCCACCATCGGCGAGGAGTCCATCATCGCGGTGGCGATGCCGGTGACGAGATTCGTCGCGCCGGGGCCGGAGGTGGCAAAGCAGACGCCGACCTTGCCGGTCGCGCGGGCGTAGCCGTCCGCCATGTGCGCGGCCATCTGCTCGTGCCGCACGAGGACATGGTGGAAGGGATAGCGCGGGACGGCATCATAGAGGGGGATCACCGCGCCACCGGGATAGCCGAAGACGGTATCCACGCCCTCCTCGATCAGCGCGCGGCAAACGACATCCGCCCCCTTCGTGCGCGTCCCCTGCCATGCGGCGATCAGGTCCGCGTGCTCGGCGCGCGGCCTCGCAGCCGGTGTTGCAATCGTCAGTTCGTCCCGTTCGCGTGTGACGACCATCGTCCCCACTCCTTCCATCTGCGCTACTCACAAAAAGACCCCCCGATGTGGGAGGCGCTGGCGTCATTGTCGTATCGTTATCCGTTACTGTGGCGCCCGCCTCCCATCGCACACGCGCGTTACCCGTAGGGTAACGCGCCCGGTAATAAGGAGTACCAGCCCCGAGATGAAAAAAACCGCGCTGGCGAGCGCGGCGGGGGCGACGATGGACGCATGACGACGTGCGGCTGCTGCCGCGTTCGTTGCCATCTGCTGTTCCGTCATTGCCTGCATGATGCGTTTCCCCTCGCGCTGTGCAGCGGGTTATGCGGGTTCGACTATAACAGCGTGCCATATGGGTGTCAACCCCAATTTTTGCCCCCACCCCCACTGCCTGTGCATTAACCACAGCGACAGGTCAAGCGCTCTCTCCTCCCCCGCTTGCGGGCGGAGGGGGTGGGGCGTCTCCGCGTCACCTTCCCCGGTGAGCCAGACGCGCCGGATTGCTTCCTGGATAAGGTCGTCAAGAGAGCGGTCCGACCGCTATGCGATACCCCGCAGCCGCACGTAGTCCGACGCCGGAAGATCAACACGACAGATAATGGTGCTTGAACCTGGCTTTGGATCGCTCGATGGCGGCGCTTGATAGGAGGGAGGTTGGGAAACGACCTGCATCACCTGCTGCCGCACCTTCTCCAGGCTCACCCCCAGCGATTCCAACACCCCCGCCGCGATTCCCTCACCCTCCCGCACCAGCCCATCTCCCCGCCCGATGATGAACTCGACCGCCGAGCGCACTTTCGGCAGTTGGACACCGAGGTTGGCGAGGACGCGGGCAGCGATGCCGTCGCCTTCCCGGACGAGACCAAGCAGAAGGTGCTCGGTACCGATGTAGTTATGGTTGAAGCGCTGCGCCTCTTCCTGTGCCAGGGAAAAGACCTTGCGTGCCCGCTCGGTGAACTTCTCGAAC
>JAICJW010000099.1 GCA_025928215.1 Chloroflexia bacterium
AGTAATCGCCAAAGGTGCGGTGCCTGTCGAGCCTCCCGCGACGATGCCCTGGGGCCAGCGCACCGCCTTTTTTGCCGACCCCGACGGCAACATCCACGAACTCTTCGCGGACTGACCGCTTCATTCCCCGTACACTCCCCCATCCCCCGCCCCCCGCGCCCCGGGCGCCCCCCCGGGGCGCCCCCCGTTTTCCTACCCCCCGCCACATACCACGGCGGGGAGGGGAGACGGAAATCCCATGTCGTGCGCTATACTGCGTGCGGGGTGCAGCGGAGCGCCCGCAGCAGCGGGGCCAACTCAATGAAGAAAGAGGCACCAGCCATCAGCGCCATCACACCAACGATTGACCACCTCCTCGCTCAGCCGGACATCGAGCGGCTTCTGAGCCGGGCGAAAGTCTCACTGGCCGATACCATCGCCCTGACGGCGAGCATCGCCCAGATCCCCGCCCCGACGGGCGCGGAGGCGGAGCGCGCCGCGTTCGTCGCACAGGAGATGCGCGCTATCGGACTCGCGGATGTGCAGACCGACAGCGTCGGCAATGCGATCGGGCGGCGACCGGGCAACGGCAACGGCCCAACGGTGATGATTGCCGCGCACACCGATACCGTCTTCCCTGCCGAAACGGACCTTACCGTCCGCCGCACGACCGAGCGGATCTCCGGCCCCGGTGTCGGCGACAACAGCCTCGGTGTCGCGGCGATGCTTGCCGCCGCCCGGTTGCTGACGACGCTGAATGTCACGACGGCGGGCGATGTGCTCTTCGTCGCGGATGTCGGTGAAGAGGGGCTGGGCGATCTGCGGGGGATGCGCGCAGCCGTCAGTACCCATCGGGATCATCTCGGCGCGGTCGTCGCCGTCGAGGGGCATAATCTCGGGCGCGTGACGCATCGCGCCGTCGGCAGCCGCCGCTACCGGATCACCGTGCAGGGGCCGGGCGGCCATTCGTGGGGCAACTACGGCCGCCCGAATGCCATTCACATTCTCGCGAAACTGATCACCGATCTCGTCGCCTTGCCGATCCCCTCCACACCGAAAACGTCGCTCTCCGTCGGCACCATCGAGGGCGGCGTCTCGGTCAACACGATTGCGCCGACCGCATCAACGCTCGTGGATCTCCGTTCGATCTCGCAGGCGAACCTCGAACGGCTCGCCGCGCAGGTCGAGCGGGCCGTTCGTTCCGTCCATATTGGGGATGTGCAGGTGACGGCGGACATCCTCGGCGACCGGCCGGCGGGCGATCTTCCCGCCGACGCGCCCATTGTGCGAACGTGCATGGAGACCCTGCGCGCCCTCGGCATCCCGCCGACGCTCGACGCGAGCAGCACGGACGCCAATGTGCCGATTGGCCTCGGCATCCCTGCCGTCTGCATCGGCATCGCGGAGGGCGGCAACGCGCACCGCCTGGAGGAGTTCATCCGCATCGCGACCATCCCGAAGGGCCTTCAGCAGTTGCTCCTGCTTATTCTCGCCCTTGGGGGATATGACGCGACATGAGCATCCGCGTCGTCTTCTTCGATATGGGCGATACGCTGACGACGATTCTCCCCTCGTGGGAGACGCTCTATGTCAATGCCTGCGCGCGGCACGGCATCCATGTGGATCATGATGCACTCGTCGCCGCGACGCGCGCGGTCTTCGGCGCACTCGATGCGGACGAATCGCGCATGACGTATGAGGCGAGCGAGGAAGCGGATCAGCGGTATTATCAGGAGATTAACGGCGCGATCCTCCGCCGTGCCGGTGCGCCGGTGAATGACCGGATGCGCGGCATTCTCGACAACCTGCAAAAGGAGTTCGAGACGCCCGCGCACTTCCACCTCTTTCCGGACGCCATCCCGACCCTTGAGGCGTTGCGGAGCGCGGGCTACCGGCTCGGCATCATCTCCAACTGGTCCTGGAACCTGCCCGACCTCTGCGACGGTCTCGGCATCACCGGACATTTCGAGAACATCGTTACTTCCGCCCGTGTCGGCGCGTCGAAACCGCACCGCGCGATCTACGACTACGCGCTTCACTGGTTCGGCGCACGCCCGGAGGAGTGCGTGCAGATCGGCGATAACGCGGTCGCCGATGTTGGCGGGGCGCGGGCAGTCGGCATGCACGGCATCCTCATGGATCGTCGTGGCCGCGCACACAATGCTGACTATCCGGTCGTCCGGGCGCTAGCGGAGGTGCCGGAGGTGGTAGCGGGGTTGGGAGCCTAACCCCGGCCCCTTCCCGCACCGGGAAGGGGTGACTTGGCATGTACGTGCCGGTGTTCTCCTATCGTCGAAACTCATGAAGACGAGATTGTCATTATGATTGACCGCTATTTGCCGCCCGAACTGCCTGAGAATCGCATTGCGGCGCGGATTGGGCTGATTTCGGATACGCATATGCCGGCGCGGTGTGCGGCGTTGCCGGTGGCGGTTTTCGACGTGTTGCACGGCGTGGATTTGCTGCTGCACGCCGGCGATGTCGGGGAACTGTGGGTGCTGGATCGGTTGAGCGCGATTGCGCCGGTGATCGCGGTGCACGGCAACGACGAGACGGCGGAGGTGCAGCGGGAGTTGCCGTACCAGCAACTCATCATCGCAGGCGGCGTGCGGATTCTCCTGACGCACGGGCACCATCCCGACCGCGCGCAGGAGATGGAATTCCGCAAGGATGATCGCTGGCTGCCGAAACTGGCGCGCCGTGCGGCGATGGGCAGGCAGGCAGGCGCGCGCGTCGTTGTCTTTGGGCATATCCACATCCCGCTGACCGATGAACAGGGGGGCATCCTGCTTATCAATCCGGGCGCGATTGCCGCCCCGAACCCAACGGTGCGCCAGCGTATCCAGACTGTCGCGATCCTGTTCATCCGGGACGATGGCGCGCCGTTCGTGACGCACGTCAACCTCGCGCATCCTGACCGGCCCTTCGCGCCCCATATTGATTGGCAGGCCGGTTTCCGCGCCGCGCACGAGCACTTCACCGCCCCCAGCAAACTCTGATCCCCCGAAAGGCGGCGTAGTTCTGATACAATCATCGCCTTGTTCGGTCTGCCGGAACGGAGCACGTTTCTGCCGAACAGCCCTGAGATACCCACCGCCGCGCCCGTCGCGGAGACTGTCGGGAGAATGATCTGTGTCACCCCTACCGCCACCGAGCCGACCACGCCCCGGCAATGTCCCGAACCGTCCCGCCCTTCCCACCGCGCCCAGTACGCCCATCTACGTCGCCGTGGATGTCGAGGCGACGGCCAACGAGCGCAATAACGAGATCATCGAGGTCGCGGCGGTCACGTTCACGAGCGAGCGAATTGTTGAGCGGTGGTCGTCGTTCGTCCGGCCCGTCCGGCCCGTGCCACTGAGCACGGCCCAACTGACCGGCATCACGAACGCGATGCTTCAGGCCGCACCGCCCTTCGCGAGCGTCGCGCCGCAACTGCGCCATTTCGTTCAGCGCTATCCCATCGTCGGGCAATCGGTCGAGATTGACCTGAAATTGCTCGGCGCGCAGGGGTTGATGCTCGACAACCCGACCTACGACACTTACGAACTGGCGACGCTTCTGCTGCCCGATTTGCCGGTCTACAGCCTGACGCGCATCGCCGAGCGGTTGCAGGTCGGCACGCCGCAGGAGCATCGCGCGCTCGGCGACTGCGAGCTGACCGCCGCCGTCTTCCGCGCGCTCCTGGATCGGATCGCGGAGTGCGATACGGAGACGTTGGGCGAACTGGCGCGCCTCGCGGATATGGGGCAGTCGCCCTTCGCGCGGCTCTTCCGACAGGCGCAGCGAGAGAAGCAGCAGGAGACATTTGGTGGTGGGGCAGGCGCGAGCATCCTCCAGCAGTTGCGCGCGCAGGCGGGCGCTGGGCAGGCGGAGAAGGAGGGCGGCGTTGATCTTCTCTATCTCATGCCCCGCCCGCGCCCCGAACCGCTCCGCGACACCGGCAGCCAGCGCCCGCTCGACGCCGCCGCCATCCTCGACACCTTCCGCCCGGATGGCCCCTTCGCCGAGGCGTTCCCCCACTACGAGCACCGCCCGCAGCAAATGGATATGTTAAGCGCCGTCGCGGACGCCTTCAATAATGAAGAGACCCTGCTCGTCGAGGCGGGCACCGGCACGGGTAAATCCGTCGCCTACCTCGTCCCGGCGGTCGCGCACGCGGTGGAGCATGGCGAAACCGTCGTCGTCAGCACGGCGACGATTGCCTTGCAGGACCAACTGGCGAAGAAGGACATCCCCGATTTGCAGGAAGTCCTCGCGACGATTGGCGGCGCGCCCGCCGCGAATGGCGCGGGGCTGCCCGCCGATTTCCGCGCCACGGTCGTTAAGGGGCGTGCGAACTATCTTTGCCTCTACCGCTGGTTCAAACTGCGCGGCAACCCCGCCCTCTCGCCCGCCGAGGCGCGGCTGATGCTCCGCCTCCTCCTCTGGCTCCAGACGACGGATTCCGGCGATGTCGGCGAAATCCGCTTCACGGACGACGAGCGGCGGCTGGGCGTTATCCAGGCATGGAACCGCGTCAATGCCGGGCCGGATAGTTGCCCGTCATCCTGCGTCTTCCAGAAGCGGGGGCAATGTTTCGTCCAGCGGGCGCGGCGGGCGGCGGAGAATGCGCACGTCGTGATCGTCAATCACGCGCTACTCCTGTCCGATATGACGACGAACAGCGGCGTCTTGCCGCCCTACGAGCATCTGATTGTGGACGAGGCGCACCACCTCGAAGACGAGGCGACGAACCAGCTCGGCTACGCCTTCGAGCGTGCGACGGTGCTCAATTTCCTCAATCTGCTCGCGGAGCCGCACGCCGAGGGGCCGCGCGGTCTGCTCGCCGATCTTCCCATTCGTGTCCGCACCGGTAAAACGCCGAAGGATGTGCAGGAGGATGTCGCCCGGCTCTGCGAGGAACTAGTGCCGCGCATCGAGGAGACGCGCACCCTGACGCTCGCCCTCTTCGACCGCCTCGCCGCCTTCCTCGCCCATCGCCCGCAGAATGAGACGGACACCCGCCTGCGCATCACGCAGAATGTCCGCAATGATGCGGGATGGACGGACGTGGAGATCGCCTGGGAGAACCTCTCCTTCCCGCTCGGCACGATTCAGCAGGGGCTGATGACGATCTTCGAGCAGGTCTACCGCCTGCCCGACGAGACAATGCTGGAGCAGGACGATACGCTCCTGCTGCTCACCCGCGCCCTGCGCGTCTGCACCGACCTGCGCGTCGGTGCGGCGGCCGCCCTCGCCGAACCGGACCCCGACATGGTCTACTGGACAGAGGTTGAGTCATCACGCGGCGGGCAGCAACCGCAGGCGGACGGCGCATCTGCGCTGATCGCGGGGATGCCCGCCTCAGACGCCTCCCGCACGGTGAGCGTCAAGGCGGCGCCGCTCCATGTCGGCGCGACTTTGCAGGCAGATCTCTTCGGGCCGCGCCGCACCGTTGTGATGACGAGCGCGACGATGACGACCGAGGGAAAGTTCGACTATCTCAACTCCCGCCTCGGCATCGAGCGCGATGCGGCGACCGAAGTGGCGGTAGATTCGCCCTTCGATTACCGCCGCTCCGCCCTCCTCTATACCGTCGAGGATATGCCGGAGCCGAACCGCCCCGGCTACCAGAAAGGTTTGCAGGATGCGATCACCGGCCTCTGTGAGGCGACGCGCGGGCGGGCGCTCGTCCTCTTTACCTCATACAGCGCGCTTCAGGCGACCTATCGCGCCGTCAAGCCGGTACTGGAAGCGGCGGGGATCATCGTCCTCGGCCAGCGGCTGGATGGCGGGCCGCGCCAGCTGATCGAGCGGTTCAAGCAGCATCAGGAGATGGTATTGTTCGGCACATCCTCATTCTGGGAGGGCGTGGACGTCGTCGGGGACGCGCTCTCGGTGCTCGTCATCACGAAACTGCCCTTCAAGGTGCCGAGCGATCCCGTCTTCCAGGCACGCTCCGAGGGGTTCGCGGAACCGTTCGCGGAGTTCGCCGTGCCGCAGGCGGTCTTGCAGTTCCGGCAGGGCTTCGGGCGGCTGATCCGCTCCAGCACCGACCGGGGCGTCTGCGCCGTCCTCGATTCCCGCGTCCTCACCAAGCGGTACGGCCGGACCTTCCTCAACTCGCTCCCCGGCTGCACCGTCGAAAAGGGCCGTTCGGCGGACCTCCCCGCCCGCGCCGCCGCCTGGCTCGCGATGGCGGGGCCGGGGACAAATCGGGGATAAATCACAGAGACGCAGAGAGACGCAGAGGACACAGAGGATACAAAGAGATATAAAGAACAAGGGTAGAGGGAAGACTGATTGGTGATCGCTCCGCCGTTTCTCACCTCTCTTTTTCTCTCTCTGTGTTTCTCTGCGCTCTCTGCGTCTCTGCGGTTCAATTGTTTTTCAACTGGGGAGGGATAGCATGGCTGCATTGTCACCGGCGGTACTGGAGAAGTTGCGCACGTTCGACACACCGACGATCTGTAACCTTGTGGAACTCTTTGAGGTGCGGCCGCGCAACACGGGATATATGGACGGCCGGATCGTGGCGGCGTTCGCGCATATGGGGCCGATCGTTGGCTATGCGGCGACTGCGACGTTCCGCTCCGCCGCGCCACCGCGCTCCGGGGATTCCTACTCCGGCCTCGACGCGCAGGTGGAGCGATTCGGGGAACTCTCCGGCCCGCCGATTGTCGTCTTCCATGACATAGATAGCCCCTGCGCCGCCGCGACCTTCGGCGAAGTGATGTGCTCCATCTACAAAGGGTTCGGCGCCGTCGGCCTGATTACGAGTGGCACGGGGCGCGACCTCGACCAGGTCGAGGCGATCAACTTCCCCGTCTGGACGAACGGCACGATCAGCGCGCACGGCTACAACCACACACCGCAGATGCATGTGCCCGTGCATGTTGGCGGCATGACGATTTACCCGGATGACCTCCTCCACGCCGACCGGAACGGCGTCTCAACGATCCCGCATGACATCGCGGCGGAGATGGCAGACATCGGCGACGCCTTCATCGCCGCCGAGGAAGTCGTCCTGCGCGCCGTCCGCACCGAGCACCCGACCGTTCAGGCGCTCCGCGATGCCCGCCGCGAGTCCGGCGCGCAGATGGAGAAGCTGCGCCAGCAAGTCACGCGAAAGCGTTAGGATGCACGATCACATCCCGGTGGTAACAGGCTTCCCGCCTGCCACTATGAGGAGAGCGGAGGAGGCGAATGGCACAGCAATTCATGAATGTGGACCGGAACCTCGCGATGGAACTGGTGCGCGTGACGGAGGCGGCGGCGCTCGCCGCGTCGCGCTGGGTCGGCAAGGGTGACAAGATCGCCGCCGATGGCGCGGCGGTGGACGCGATGCGCGCCGCGATTGACTCCGTGGCGATGGATGGCGTCGTTGTGATCGGTGAGGGAGAGAAGGACGAAGCGCCGATGCTCTTTATCGGCGAGCGCGTCGGCACGCTGGCCCCCGGTGCGCCGAAGGTCGAGATCGCGGTGGACCCGATTGACGGCACGACCCTCACCAGCAAGGGGATGCCGAACGCCGTCGCCGTCATCGGCATGTCCGAGGCGGGAACGCTCTACGACTCGCACGGGCTCTTTTATATGAACAAGATCGCTACCGGCCCGGATGCGGCGAACGTCGTGGACATCAGCGCGCCCGTCCTGACGAATCTCCAGAATGTGGCGAAGGCGAAGGGGATGAAGGTCTCCGAACTGACCGTCTGTGTTCTCGACCGCCCGCGCCATGCCGATCTGGTCAAGGAGATTCGCGCGGCGGGCGGGCGGATCAAGTTCATTTCGGACGGCGATGTCGCGGGCTGCATTATGACCTGTCTCCCCGGTACAGGCGTGGATTTGTACCTCGGCACGGGGGGCGCGCCGGAGTGCGTCATCACGGCGTGCGCGCTGAAGTGCCTCGGCGGAGCATTGCAAGCGAAACCGTGGCCCCGGCCCGATACCGACGATGCCGCGCAGGCGAAAGCAAAGGGTCTCGATCTCAACTCCGTCCTTGATCTGGATGATCTGGCGAAGGGCGACAATACCTTCTTCGCCTGCACGGGGATCACGGACGGCGAACTAGTACGCGGTGTCCACTACAGCAACGGCTACGCGACGACCGAATCGCTCGTCATGCGCTCGAAAACCGGCACCGTCCGCCGCATTGTGGCGCAGCACCGGATAGACAAAGTGCGGCAGTACGGCTTTGCGGAACAGTAGTCAGTGGTCGGTAGTCAGAGGATTTGGTCCCGTCCTGACTACCGACTACCGACTACTGACTACTCAGCGACCGAAGGGAGCAACAGATGGATATGGGCCTGAAGGAGAAGATCGCCGTCGTTTGCGCGGCGAGCAAGGGATTGGGGAAATCCTCCGCGATGGGGTTGGCGGCGGAGGGCGCGCACCTCGTCATCTGCGCGCGGGGCGAGGAGACACTGAAGCAGACGGCGGAGGAGATTCGGCAGAAGACGGGCGTGAAGGTCGTCACCGTCGCGACCGATCTGTCGAAGGAGGAGGATTGCAACCGCCTGATCGAGACGGCGCGGCGCGAGTTCGGCGGCCTGGACATCCTCGTCAATAATGCCGGTGGCCCGCCGCCCGGCTTCTTCATGGACTTCACGGACGCGCAGTGGGAGGCCGGGTTTCAGCAGAATTTCATGAGCGCGGTGCGCCTGATCCGCCTCGCCGTGCCGATCATGCAAGAGCGCGGCGGCGGGCGCGTCATCAATATCGTCTCACTCTCCGTCAAGCAGCCGATTGAGAATCTGATTATCTCAAACAGCATCCGCGCCGGAGTGATCGGCCTGACGAAAACGCTCTCGCAGCAGTTCGGCAAGGACGGGATCACCTTCAACAACGTCCTGCCCGGTACGATCCTCACCGACCGGGTACGTCAGACGAGCCGCACGCAGGCGGAGCGAGAGAGCATCAGCATAGATGAGGTGCTGGAGCGCGGCGGCAAGTCCGTGCCGATGGGCCGGATCGGGCAGCCGGACGACCTCGGCAGCCTCGTCGTCTACCTCGCCTCCGAACGTGCGCAGTGGCTCACCGGCACGAGCACGCAGATAGACGGCGGCGCGTACAAGGGGTTGATGTAGGGAAGTGCGGAGTGCGGAGTTCGAAGAACGGGATCATCCCCCCTTCGAACTTCGAACTCCGAACCTCTCCCTCGATTTGACAGCCTCCGTCGCCCACCCTATCCTTACAGACCGCGCGAGATGGCGGCGGGTTGATGGGCAGGAGGAACGGCTTGGCGACGGAAACGGTGGATGTGACGACAGTAGAATTCACGCCGGAAATGGCGACCGCGTGTCGCCGCGCCGGGCGGAACATGCCCTGCCCCAATGGCAGTGGCCGGAAGGTGAAGTTCTGTCCCTGTCCGGTGCTCCATCCAACCGAAGCGGCTACCGTCCCGTGGGAGGTCGAAAAGACGATCAACGAAGATATGGCCGTCTTCTTGCTCGCGCCCCGATTCAATGATGTCCTCCCCGGCGCGTGGGAGCGGTTCACCGACGGGGACACCTGGCCCGGCTCGATGCAGGCATTGTTCACATCGAAAGACCAACTGACCGTCTCGCGCTTCGTGGATTGGTTCCTCCGCGCCTATCCGATGGAGCGCTACCACGACCGCACCCCGGCCGCCCTCTTCGCGCAGGATCGCGCCGACCGCATTGGCCCCGCCGGTCGGCGTGCCGCCGCCGCCTACGCCGAAAGCGTGCCCGCGCTCCTGGAAGTGACGGAGTACGCCGCCGGTGAACGGCTCGTTGCGCGCGAACTGCTGACAGGAGAGACGCACACAATCTTCCTCTCGCCGGAACTGGAATTCAAGGATGAATTCGGGCCGGGCTGGGTGATCTGGACCTTTATCTATACACTGGACGGCATGGCACGCCTCTCGGCGGCAGGCGTCGCGCTGCCACCGGCGGGCGGGGAGCAATTAATCGCCGCCGTCCGCGATGCGGTGGGCGACAAGCCGGAGAAAGCCACGCTCCGCGATGCATTCCCGGCGCTGATCCGGCGTGCCGCGGCCATCGAGAAGGACCAGGAAGAGGCAGAGAAGCCGCAGTGGGTGCATGCCGTCTACACCATCGCCGACCCGGATGAAGCGGTTGCGCTCCTGACGGCGGACGACGACTTCACGGTCTACGAAGGGAAAGAAGTGCTGCCGCGCTCCGCCAGCCCCTTCTCATGGCCGCAGCCGGAGGGTGAGAGCGGCGAGCGATTCGTCGCGGTCGGCTCCGGGCGTGTCGTCCTCGCGGCATCGTCGCGCGACCTGCTCGCCGCCAGCCGCCCGGCGCTCGAAGCGAAACTCGGGCAGCGCGCGTCGTTCGTCACCGAGTCCGAGGAGCCGATTGTCCTTCTTCTGCGCCGCTCCTGGCAGCCGAAGGAAAAGGATCAATCCGCAAAGAGCGAGGCACCTGTCGCGGAAATCGCGAACGAGACCACCTGACAACGCAATGAGCGCCTGGCTGCACGATCAGTAACAGCAGGAATCCTTGAAGCCGCAGTTCGGGCAGATTGAGGCGGAGCCGCCTTTGAGCGCGGGCATCGCGTGGCTGCAGCGCGGACATGGCTGCATCTCTTCATCGCGCGGGCGGATCGGTCGCTCGATAGTGCGCCCCGGTTGGGGGGTACGGGTGCTTTCCGTTGGCGGTCGTTGCTCCACGCGGTCACGCTCCTTCGTTGTACGTACAGCGTAGCGGGCGCCGTTCCGGGCGTCAAGCAGACGAAATTGCGGGCGTGTGTGGCGTGGTATCATGCAGAGATATTTGGGCGGCAATGATGGAGGACGCATGGGGACGTTTCACTACGGCGGGCAAGCGGTGATGGAAGGGGTGATGATGCGCGGGCGGCGCGAGATGGCCGTCGCCGTGCGCGCGCCCGATGGCGGCATCCGCTACTACCAGGAACCGCTCACCTCGTGGGTCTACCGCTCGCGGATCATGAAGTGGCCCTTCCTGCGCGGCATCGTCCTCTTGTGGGATGCGCTGCTACTCGGCACGCGTGCGCTCGTCTTTTCCGCCAATGTCGGCTTGCAGGAGGAAGAGAGTGCGCCCGCCGTCACCGTCGCGCCCGATGTGATGCCCGCCCTTCTGCCCAATCCCGAGAAGAAACGCGGCAAGGACGAGAAAGCGGAGGAACCGACCGAACTGAGCGGCCCGGCACTCTGGATCACTGTCGCCTTCTCGCTTCTCTTCGGCGTTGGGTTATTCTTCGTGCTGCCGCTCCTGGCGATCCATTTCGCGGATCGCTACATCAGTTCATCGTTCGTGTCGAACATCGTTGAGGGATGCATTCGCCTCGCCATCCTCGTCCTCTATCTCGGCCTGATCGGGCTTATCCCGGACGTGAAGCGCGTCTTCCGCTACCACGGCGCGGAGCATAAGACGATCCATGCCTACGAGCGCGGCCTGCCGCTCGATGCCGAGCATATCCGACCCATGCCAATCGAGCATCCACGCTGCGGCACGGGTTTCCTGCTCGTCGTCGTTCTCTTCTCGATCCTCGTCTTCGCGCTGCTCGGTCGCCCGCCGTTCGTGCTGCGTATCCTCAGCCGCATCGTGCTCGTGCCGGTGATTGCCGGGATCGCGTACGAGTTCCTGCGGCTCGGCGCGCAGTTCTATCATCAGCGCTGGATGCGCATCCTGCTCGCGCCGAGCATGGCCTTGCAGAAACTGACGACGCGCACGCCGGATGACACGATGCTCGCTGTCGCCGCCGTCGCGCTCCAGCGCGTGCTCGCCGCCGATGACGTGATCGTGCCCACGACGATCCCCGATAATGCGATGGCCGCCGACCAGAAAGGGCAGCCACTCCGGCCCACGCCGGTGATGGCCGCGATCCCGACAAGCTCCGGCGCGGATGGCTGAGATCACCGTCCGCCGCGCTGACGATCATGCGGACCGCGCCGCCTGTTATGCGATCCGCGCGGCGGTCTTCGCGGACGAGCAGGGCGTACGGGGCGCGGAAAGAGGCGACCGGGACGATCCAACCGCCATCCACGCCCTCGGCCTCGTGGATGGCGTGCCGGCGGGGACGGGGCGGCTGCATATTGTCCGCGCGCGGAGCGGCCCGGAAGGGCAGATTGCCTGGGTCAGTGTCCTGCCGCGTTTTCGCCGCCTGGGCGTCGCGACGCTCGTCATGCAGCATCTGATGGACGCCGCGCGCGATCTCGCCCTGCCCGTCGTCACGCTGAGCGCACAGACCTACGCGA
>JAICJW010000341.1 GCA_025928215.1 Chloroflexia bacterium
CATCACGCTCATCGTGATCGGCACGCTGCTGCTCCTTCTCGGGCAGGTGAGCGATGCCATCGCCACGACCGCGATCGTGCTCGTCAATCCAGCCATCGGCGCCGTCCAGGAAATCCGCGCCAAGCGCACCCTCGATCGCATCGCATTGCTGACCCGCCCCCAAGCGACCATCGTGCGTGAGGGGGAATACCGTGAGATCGATCCGGCCGAGGTCGTACTCGGAGATGTGCTCGTGGCGCGACCGGGTGAGACGATTGCCGTCGACGGTCGCCTGCTCGACACTCGCGGCCTCGAGATCGATGAATCCCTGCTCACCGGGGAGTCCGATCCGGCCCGGAAGCGGCCGGGAGACACGCTCTACGCGGGCAGCGTCTGTGTCGCGGGGAGCGCCTTTTACGAAGCGACCGTCGTGGGGAGCGGCAACCTCGCCAACCGGATGATTGCGAGTGCTCGGGCGTTCCGCCAGGTGTCCACGCCGCTCCAGCGCGATATCGACATCGTCGTCCGCGTGCTCACGCTCGTCGCGGCCTGCTACGGATTCTTGCTCGCGGTCGGCGCGATCATCGACCGCCTGTCGATCGTCGAGGGGGTACAGGTGGCGGCCGTGATCGCCAGTCTCATCCCTAACGGCCTCGTCTTCATGAATACTGCTGCCTATGCGATGGGCGCAGTGCGCATGGCGGGGAGAGGCATCCTCATCCAGCAGGCGAATGCGGTGGAGTCGCTAAGTAACGTGGACGTCCTTTGCCTCGACAAGACCGGCACGCTGACCTCGAACCGGCTCGTGATGCGGCAGGTCATCCCTTTGACTGACCTAGATCGGGAGATCACCGCCCTGCTCGGTGATTTCGCGGCGAGCGTCACGACAAGCAACCGCACGAGCGAGGCGATCCACGCCGCGGTCGGCGGACAGCGCCGAATGATATGCGGGGAGGTGCCATTTAGTTCGGCGCGCAAATGGAGTGCTCTCACGTTCGCGGACACAGACCGCCACGGCACGTACCTCCTCGGCGCCCCGGAGATTCTGGCGCCATCCGACCACGACGTTGCCGCCCGGGTCGCTCCGCTTGATGCGACCGGGCTGCGTGTCCTGCTCCTTGCACGCGCGCCCGAACCATTGCCCCTTCGCGATTTCGCCGATGACGGGGCGGTACCGGCAGATGTGGTGCCGATCGGTCTCGTCGCGCTCGCGGACGAGTTACGGCCCGAGGCGAACACCACGCTGGCGTCGTTCCGGCAAGCCGGTATTCAGATCAAACTTATCTCTGGTGACCATCCGCGGACCGTCGCGGCACTCGCCAGGCAGGCGGGGTTCATCGCCAGCACGCCGCCGCTCTCCGGGCAGGACCTCGCCTCGATGGGCGAAGCGCAACTGGCCCAAGCCGCCGAGACGACGGCGATCTTCGGCCGCGTCACCCCCGAACAGAAAGCGCAACTCGTCCACGCGCTGCGACGCAATGGCCACTATGTCGCGATGATCGGCGACGGCGTGAACGACGTCCTCGCCCTCAAGGCGGCGAATCTCGGGATCGCCCTGCACGACGGCAGCAGCGCGGCGCGGGCTGTGTCCGACATGATCCTGCTCAATGATTCGTTCGCGTCCCTCCCGCGCGCGTTTCAGGAAGGGCAGCGGATCCTCAACGGCATGCGGGACTGCCTAAAACTGCTTCTGACACGCCTGCTGTACACCGCGCTGGTCATCCTCGCCGTCGGCGTGGCGGGTGGCGGTTTCCCCTTCGTCCCCAAGCATACCGCGATTCTCGCCCTACTGACCGTCGGCATTCCCACCTTCGCGCTCGTTGCCTGGGCACAGCCCAGCCCCCAACCGCGGCGGCGGATGCTGCACTCGATCCTCCCGTTCGTCGTGCCGGCGACGCTGATGCTCACCCTGCTGGCATTCGTGGTCTACATGGGGTATCTGCTGGGACACTACTGGCGAAACTTGGGGGCAATGAGTGGGAGTGACGCGCTTGACGCGGCAGTCCCGGTCGCGCAGAGCGCGCTGACGACGGCGACACTCCTCGGGGGGCTGCTCCTGATCCTCTTCCTCCACCCGCCGACACCCCGCTGGACTGCGATCGAAACCGTGAGCGGCGCCCGGCGTCCCGCGCTACTTACCGCCGTACTCTTCCTCGGCTACATTGGGATTCTTGCCTTCGGCAGCCTGCGTACATTCTTCGGGTTGACCGGGCTATCCTGGGCAGATTACTTCGTTATCTGTGGAGTCGTCGCGCTTTGGGGCCAACTGCTCCGATGGGGATGGCGGGCACGGGTCATGGACCGCGTACTACACATCGACCTGCATTGATGAGAAAGATGCAGTAACAAGGCATTGAATCGGCAACGGGATAGAGGAAACGAAGCAGCAACGGGCACCACATAGGTGTACGTCCATCGCGTCCCGATTTCCCAGTGGAGGCGTATAGAAACGGGTGAAGCCCGTGCGTCGAGATTGAGCAAGAGCCCCTATCGTGATGAGGCGCGCTCGGCACCGCATACGGTGTATCCCATCGCCGCAGGGCCGGACCCATGCGGCGTCTGCCTGTTCTGCCGCGGTCACCGGGATGCCGTCTCACGATGCCGCCATGGTGCTCTTCCTCGTATTGGCGGGAACGGGCCCGCGACCGGCCCGGGGACAATGAGCGCGGCAAGTACGGCGGCGAGCAGGAGCAGCTTTCCCGTTCCCACGCCGACTCGAGTGGCCGCCTGCATGGCGTGCATGTCTGCTCCCTTCTCAGCCGCGCGAGCCAAAGGCCGATGCCACCGCAGTTAGGCGTAGGCGTATTTCTGCTCGATGGTCATCAGCACCCAGTCGTATTCGGTGCTTGCGACGGGCGTGCCGCAGAACTGGCAGACGGAGATATTGCCCAGTTCGAGCGGCGCGCCGCAGTGCGGGCAGTGCCGGTCCAGGTAGCCGGTTTTCGTCGTCTGTACCGTGCCCGCGCGCGCGAAGGTCCAGTACTCGGTGTAGGGGCGCGGCGTGCGCCAGCCCTCGGTGACCTGCCCGTTCCGCGTGTCCACGTAGTAGTCGGCGGCGGAGGCATCGATGCGCACCGTGACCAGGTCTTCCGCGCCCTCCCGCGCGACGCGCACAATCCGCGTCCCGTTGAGCACCACGTCCTCCATCACGTTGCGCCGGTCGCGCGCCCGATCGCCGTCCAGCTGCATGCGCAGGCGCGCCGCCTGGCCCTCGCCGACGAAGGGCAACACGGGCGTCAGGTCGCCCTTCACCCAGGCGGCATTGAGGATCGTGTAGGCGGTCGCCACCCGGTCGGTGAAACGGGTGCGATCGAAGGCGGGGTCGCGGCGCTGGAGATCAGCGAGTCCCGCCTCGATCTCCGCGTCGCTCTGCTGCCAGCGCCGCTCCTCCTCCTCCCGGCTCGGGGGCGGCAGGGTGTCCATCAGGACGGATTGGCCGCTCCCACCGCTCCCGCGGCGTTGCCGGTTATAGATGGTGAAGAGGAGTATCGCCACGACGAAGAGGATCGTGCCGGTGGTGCCACCGCCGAAGAAGAAGGGGAAGAACCCACCGCCGCCATCACCACCACCGGACGAGCCCCCGCCGCCGCTGCTCGTATTCCCGCCGCCCGGGCGCGCCGCGACCTCCGTCGCGAGGGGGAGCAACGGGAGGAGCGGCTGGAGGGGCCGGGTATAGCGGTGCAAGCGATATCGGCGCATCGGGACCCCCTTTTGGGAAGATCCGACTCGCGGGCCCGCGAGCGGAGGAGCGACGCTGGAATGGACGGGCCGGGGCGCCGCATCGTCGCGCGATGGTGCCGCGCCGGTCCCGCATGACACGGAAACGATAGCGCAAGACGCATCCCAAAAGGACAACGAAAAAGGGCCCGGTGTGCCAAAAATGTCTCAGCCACAGGCTCATGCCGATGCGCTCACTCGCCGCGCGCGAATCCCACTCGAGCGCGCGGGATAGGCTCGGACGCGCCGCAATCGGTACCCATCCCCAGATTTTCGCGCGATTGCGCACGAACCGGTTATGAATGTGTTAGGCTCTTCCTGCAGCGCTGATGACGACCGGGCATCCCACGGGAAGGTGGCCTCCAACCACTCCCCGCCCGGGTCGCCCCATCGAGCGCCCGCGGGAAGGGGGCCCGATGGCGGCCCCGCGCATCGTCATCCTCGACAACGACTCCTTCGCCCTCGGCGCGCTGCACGACCTGCTCGCCGACGCGGGCTACCGCGTCTTCCGCTGCCGCCCGCGCGACGTGGCCGACGCCTACGCGGTGGTGAAGCGCGCCCGGGCGGACGTGGTGATCCTGGACCGCTGGCTGGCGAAGCGGGAGGACGGCTGGGCGCTCCTGAAGCGGCTGTGGGCCGACCTCGACACCACGCACATCCCGGCGATCGTCGTCGCGGGCGAGGCGGACGCCCTGCCGGTCGCGGGGGAACTGCTGCGGGCGATGCGCTGCCGGGTGGTGCGCCGGCCGCTGGACGCCGGCGCGCTGCTGGGCGCGATCGCGCAGGCGCAGTCCGGGCAAACCAGCGCATAAGGGGAGGATTGGCGAGACGGAAACTCTTGTGTGCGAAGGACTGCGGTGTCAATGGACCCGACAGACGGCATGCGGCGGGGTGTCCGGTTGGGGTGTACCCTACTCTGACGTCAGCCACCCCGCCTCAAACGCATCAGAATAGGCTCCGATGTCCTCTTTCCTGACATTTATCCCCGAACATTACAGACTCTTTCCTGACAGCAAGAGGAAAACATCTATGACCGGACAGCGCATCGGCTATATCCGGGTGAGCACCCTTGACCAGAATCCGGATCGCCAACTCGAGAACGTGCCCGTGGACCGCGCCTTCACCGACCATGCGTCGGGCAAGGACGTCGCGCGGCCCCAGCTCGACACTCTCATGCGCTTCGTGCGGGACGGGGATACGGTCGTCGTCCATTCGATGGACCGTCTCGCCCGCAATCTCGACGATCTGCGGCG
>JAICJW010000142.1 GCA_025928215.1 Chloroflexia bacterium
CATGGATCGGTGGTAGCCGATAGGCATCCGGCGCGTCAACAATTTCCGACGGCTCATCCAGCAATTCAAAGATCCGTTCCGCCGCGACGGTTGAGGCCTGCAGCGTGTTATAGCGGTCGGACAGCGTACGCACCGGTTGGAAAAAGCGCGTGACGTAGCCGAGGAAGGCGATCAGCGCGCCGACGGTCAGGCCACCGCCGATCACGCGCAATCCGCCGAAGAGCAGGACAATCGCCGTCGCCATCGCGCTGAGCAATTCGACTGCCGGGAAGAGAAACGCCGACAGTCGCGCCGCGTCGGCATTTGCATCGAGATTGTCCTGATTAAGCACCTTGAAGCCCGCGAAGTTCCGCCCTTCACGCCCGAACGACTGCACGACACGCATGCCATTGATATTTTCGGCGAAATTGCCCGTCACGCGGCTGATCGCAATGCGCGTTGCCCGATACGTCTGAATCGCCCGCTTGCGCCAGAAATACATCACGACGAACATCAGCGGTAAGACCGTATAGGACGTGAGCGCGAGTTGGATGTTGAGTGCGAACATCGCGATCACCACGCCGACGAGGGTCAGCACATCGGAGAGCACGCTGATCATGCCGGTCGAGAGGAAATCTTCGAGCACCGTGACATCGTTCTGGATGCGGGACATCATCCGACCAACGCCCATCCGGTCATACGTCTTCAGGCCAAGCACTTGCATATGCCGGAAGAGCGCGGCGCGCAGATCGAAAATGACGCGGTTCCCGACGCGCGCCATCAGGAAAAAGAGCATCCAGCGGGCAAAGAAGGCAATCGTCAGCGCGCCGAGAAACAAGCCAACGATGCCAAAGAGCGTCGTATAACTCGCGTGGTTCACGCCCTTGTCAATCGCACGGCCAAACAACCAGTAGAGCGAGAGATCGCAAAACGTCCCGATCAGGACCGCTGCCGAGGCGAGCAATACCTGCCAGCGATACGGTCGCAGGTAGCCAATCAGCCGCCGGGCGGTATGCGTATCGAATGCCTTGCCGAGCAGATCGTCGGGATCACCCTGAAAATGCATCATCGGCGCGACTCCTCCCGCGATCGGTGGCCGCGGGGAAGCGTGCTAATCACCGTCGGCCTCAACCGGGATGTCCGCGCGCAACTCCGCCGCCACTATATCTTCATCGCGCATCTGAAGGTCATACAGTTCGGAATAGAGCGTGCCGCGTGCCAGCAGCTCGGCGTGCGTGCCGCGTTCGACGATCTGCCCTTCGCTCAGGACGCAGATCTGATCCGCGTTACGGACACTCGAAAGGCGCTGCGCGATGATGAAGGTCGTGCGGCCTTCCATCAGCACATTGAGCGCCCGCTGGATGGCGTACTCTGTCTCCATGTCCACGCTGCTCGTCGCATCGTCGAGGATGAGAATGCGCGGATTCAGGAGCAGCGCGCGAGCGATCGCGAGGCGCTGCTTCTGCCCGCCGGAAAGATTGACGCCTCGCTCGCCGAGGAGCGTGTCGTATCCACTCGGCAGCGCGGCGATAAAATCGTGCGCCTGGGCCGCCTTCGCGGCCGCGACGACCTGCTCCTCGGTCGCGTCATCATTGCCGTACGCAATGTTCTCGTGGATCGAAACGGAGAAGAGAAAGGTCTCCTGCAAAACAAGGCCGACATTCTTCCGCAGCAGTTCCAGATCCCAGTCGCGCACATCCACACCATCAACGCGGATCGTGCCGTCGGTCACATCGTAAAAGCGCGGCAGCAACTGAATGATGCTGCTCTTGCCGCTGCCCGTCGCGCCGAGCAGCGCCGTCACCGAACCCGGCGGGGCATCAATCGAGACGCCGCGCAAGACATCCCGGCTCTCCCGCGAGTACGCGAACTGCACCGTGTCGAGTTGGACATGCCCCGCGACCGCCGGTGGGTGAAACGGCGCGGTGGGCGAATAAATCTGCGGCTTCTTGTCGAGGACTTCAAAGACGCGCTCCGCTGATGCCTGCGCGCGCGCGACGTTGTTGACGATCCAGCCAACATTGCGCACCGGTTCCGCGAGCATCGTGAGATAGAGGTAGAACGCGAGCAACGTGCCGACCTGGAGATCGTGGCGAATCGCCGCCGAGCCACCGTACGCGATGATGATTGCCGTGCCGAGGCCGGTGATGAAGGACATCAGCGGGAAGACGAATGTCCAGCGGCGCGCGGCGTCCATCTGCCGGTCGTAGAGCGCGGTCGTCTCGCGTTCGAACTTCGCGATCTCAAAATCCTCCCGCGCGAAAGCCCGAACGACGCGCACGCCCGCGAGGTTTTCCTGCAAGGCGTTCATTGCCACGCCGAACTGTGTCTGCGCCCGGAGGAAGAGTGGCCGGATTGAGGTGCTGAACCAGAGCGTGACCCAGAGCATGAAGGGTACCGTCGAGAGGGCAAGGAGCGCGAGTTGCCAGTTCAACTGAAGCATAATGATCGCCACACCGATCAGCAGAAGGGACGATTGCACCGCCATCCGCAACCCAAACATGAAGAAACGCCGGATATTGTTGACATCTTCCGTCGCGCGGGAGAGGAGTTGGCCTGTCTGGGCGGTGTCGTAGAACGAAAACGACAGCTTCTCCAGATGCGTATACATCTCGTTGCGAAAATCGAAGGCGACGCGTTCCGCGAGATATTGGAGCCAGTAGGAACGCGTGTACATGAAGGTAGACTGACCGAGCGTAACGAGGACAATCCCTACAGCCGCGATCGCGAGGAAGCGGCGATCCCCCGCGCCAATCGCCGTGTTGATGATCTGCCGGACGAGGAGTGGCACCGCCAATTGCAGGAGTATCGCGAGGATGAGCGCGCCGTATGACCAGATTGCCTGCCGACGGTACGGGCGGAGATAGCGCATCATCCGAAGGATCAGAGGCATGCTGTGTCCTTTCGCCTATGCTCTTCAGCACGCTTCTTATAGCATAATTACCCGTGCATCGCTACTCAACCGGCTGTTCCGGCGTCGCGCCACATCGCCTGCCGACAAGCCCCGGATGTCCATTCGCAAAGCCAATCGCGTCGGTGGGTGATCGCCCCTCCGGTTGAACGCGCGCAACCAGCACGTCGCCGTCGCCTGCACGGATATGCAGGCCGTCACGATCCACCGCGACGATCGTGCCGGGCGTTGCGGGAACTGATGACGACGGCACGGCATGAAGTTCATGCAACAGAAGGCGCTTGCCCCCAACGAAGGTGAAGACGCCCGGCCAGGGCTGGTAGGCGTGCTCCATCCGCGCGATGCGCACGGCCGGCAAATCCCATCGCACGTTTCCGTCCTCTTTCTTCACGAGATGCGTCGTTGTCGCCGCGCGATCGTCTTGCGGCGACGGAGTGATCTCGCCGCGCACCCAGTGCGCGGCGGTCTCGACGAGGAGCGGCGCGCCGAGGGTGGCGAGCGCCCCGGTGAGGGACTGCGTCGTCGCGTCGTCCGGAATCATCATCCGTACGCAGGCAAGGACCGGCCCGGTGTCGAGGCCCACATCCATCAGCATGATCGAGACGCCCGTTTCCGACGCGCCATCGAGCAGCGCGGCGTGAATCGGGGACGCGCCGCGATATGCCGGTAAGAGTGACGCATGGACGTTGAGCGTCCCACGATCGGGCAGCGCCAGGACATCCGGGCGAAGAATCTTGCCGTACGCGGCGACGACGAAGAGCGATGGAGCCACTGCGGCGAGCGTCTCGACGACTGTGGGGTCGCGCAACCGGTCGGGAACGCAGACGGTCAACCCGCGCTCTTCCGCCGCCCCATGGACGGCGCTGCGATGCACCTGCCGCCCACGCCCGGATGGACGCGGCGGCTGCGTGACAACGAGGCGGACGGTGAAACGTCCATCGTCCGCGAGGGCATACAAGGTTGGAACGGCGAACGCCGGCGAGCCAAAAAAGACGACCGGCACCGGCGTCGGCACCGGCGCATCCGGGCGAGGCACGACCACGAATCTGCTCCCTTCAGGAAATACTCATTACGCGTCTCACGTCACGCGATAGATCGAGACAGGGCCAGATCGGAAGGCGAGATCGAGCATATCATTGAACTTCGCCAGACCTTGTGCGGCATACGGCGGGCAACCAAGCGGCACCGCGCAATGCCCCTCTCCCTCCTCTTCCGTCAGGCCGACAACGACCCAAGTAATGCCGTACTTCGCGAGAATCCGCCGGGCGTCGGCAACATCCGTCGTGTTGTACAGCGTACCGATATCGGCGGCACGCGCCGGCAGTTCGCGGTTGATAATCTCCGGTGAGCCGCCCCGCCACTGCACTTCATGGAAATACCAGCCAAGCACATCGGGAATGCCGGTCGAGGCGGCGAAGCGGCTCTGGAACCAGCCGTGTGATTCACCGTAGGAGTTCCCCACCGCCTCCACTAAGCGATCGTCCGGCCCCGCATGGTCGCGCAGCCAGCGCATCGCCTGGAACTCATCCGGGTTCGTCTCCCGCACGTACTGGAAGCCATCGAGGCCCTGCCAACCATTGCCCGCACCGCCGAAATCGGTCCCCTGCGCACCGAAGTGGCCCGTGCGCTGGAATGGCACAAAAAAGGGATACACCGATGCCATTACGGCGAGCAGGGCCAGACCGGTGATGATTGTCACGAGCCGGAGGCGGGGGAACGGCGCGTTCGAAGATCGGAGTTCGGAGTTCGAAGGACGGTCACGATCCCACATCGAACCGCGAATCCACCCGCAAGCAGGTACCCGGAACGTCGCACTCCAGACGAGGGTAACAACACCGTATGCGCCCGCAATCATCAGCAGGACCCACGATTGATAATCCACCTTGAACATCGTATTCATGCGGTTGTCGAATGCGTCCCGCAGGAAGACGAATTCGGGGATGACCGGCAGGAGCGTGCCATAGACCGCAATCGCCACCATCGCGCGGTCCATCTGCGTCCAGACTGACCATACGCCGCCCTCACCGGCTGTGCGAGCCACGGGCCGGCGCAGCGCGAGGATACCGGCAACCGCGATCACGCCCGTCGGGAGCAGCATCGCCGTCCGCGTCAGCAGCGCGATTGCGCCAATCGAGACAGCCGCGATCAGCATCGCCCGCCGCTCATCAAAGGTCGTAACCGGGCGGCCGATCGTGCCACGAAAGACGAGGGTACTTGCGGCGAGAAGCGGCACGGCAAAGACGGCGAGAAATTGCGAGAGGCTGGTATGGGGCCACGTCACAATACCAAACGTCCGGATGATCGTGCCGATCACCGGCTCCCCCTCAAGACTTTGCACAAACGCGGGGACATCGCCGGGATTGCCGACGAGGCTTTTGAAGTGGAGGTAGTAGGGGAGATAGAGAAGGACAGCGCCCCCACAGAGCAGCGCGACCCTGCCCCCGATGCGCGTCCACCGCTCCGGCCTGCAGAACGCGACGGCCGCAAGGATCGGCAACGTGAAGGTTGGCAAATCCCAGGCATTCGTCGGGTACAACGCGCCGATGACGAGCGCCGTCAGCACATACCGCCCGGCATCCGGGCAAAACCGCGTCCATGCACGCGCGATGGTGGTCGCGGAAGTGTCCGCCCGCATCCGCGTCTGCGTCCCCGCGATCAGGGGGACGGTGGCGTAGGCATTAGCTCGCGCGGGCGATCGCCCGCTGACGGTACGGGCAGCGTGGACGGGCCGGAGCCAGTGGCTGATCGCCACGGCGATTGCAAGGAGAACGGTCGGCAGGGCGAGAACATGCGGGTGGATATCACCGAGCAGGAAGCTGAAGAGCGGGAACTCGGTAATCATCTCCGCGACGGAACCGGGGATGATATGGTCCTTGACGACGCGCGTGCTGTTCCAGCCAATGCCGGTCCAGAAGTTCGCGTCAATCACACCCGCCGGGTTTGTCAGCAGCCGCGCGAATCCGAAGGCATTGCCAGCGATGGCGACAAGCAATCCGCCGACGACCGACGCCAGGAGCGGACGGATGGCGCGGGCGCGCTCCCGGTGTTCGCGCCGGAAGCGAATGAGCAGATCGTAGACGATGCCGCTCGCGCCGCAAAAGGTCAGTGCGGGCAGCGAGATGCTCATCAGGTTGAAGGCAACCTCCGGGCGGACACCGGAGAGCAGGCCGAGTGACGCCGCCTCGACGTAGCCGAAGTAGTAGTAGTTGATCCCATACCCCGACAGCCACGCATCGTGCGGCGGCATCCACCGCGCGCGCATCGTGCTCGTCAGAAAGCTGATCTCCATCGGTTTTTCCGTGCTGCGCACATCCGGGTAGAAGCCGCGCAACCAGAAGAAGAGCGCGAATAGAACGACGAACATCAGCGCAAAGATCGCCACGACGCGTAGATTTAGTCGCAGCCAGCGCACTGGCCGCGCGCGATCCGCGAACCCGGAAATGGCGGAGAGCAGGGCGACAATCCCGACCGCACCGAGCAGTGAGAGGCGACCAAACGGCACAAGATGCACCGAGGCGAGGATCCAACTGAGGTACGACACGAGCAAAAGGCCGACGATCGGGCTAAGCGCCACCCCGCGACTTGGTAGCCCCGCCAGCAGTCGGGCAGTGAGCGGGTACGCGACAATTGCGAGCACGGCGAGGCATCCCAACCATGCGAGCGCCCAACCGAGTGCATCAGCCAGCATCTGTCGCCCCTGCCCGCCAGCCGCCAGTGACTTCGTAGAGGAGCGTCGTGCCGGACTGCCACGCCACCCGCAACATCCCCTGATCCGCCATCTGACCGAGCGTCGCTAACCCCGTGGGCGAGGCATACGGCTCGCCGTTTGCCGCCGCGCCGATTTGCCCGCTGCCGAGTTTCGTCTTCCGTTCGACATCGCCGACGACGATGTACTGCACGTGGTAACGGTCCAGCACGTCCTGCACCGCGCGCGGTTCGGCGCTCGTGTAGATCCGCCGCACATCCTCGACGCGCGCGGGCAGAATCAGTCGGTCACGCTGCTGCTCCTCATGGCGCTCCCAGCCGATGATCGTCGGGAAGCCCGTCGCGCTCGAAATCCGCGAGCCATTGCCGCGATATGGGCCGATGCTCGCTTCAGCAATCACCGGCGTTCCATGCACCGTGTCGTTCAGCCAGTGAATGAGCGCGAGGTCTCCCGCGAAGGTAACCGGCTCGCCCGTGCCGCTGTTGTTGAACTGATCGGCGGGCACGGAGCCGGTCGCCATCCACGCGAAGCCGTCCAGTCCGGCATTGGTCGGCGGTGATTGCATCCGCTGTTGTAGCCGCGCCGGTGTACCGAAGACGGGATAAAAGAGCGAGAGGAAGACCGTCGCGCAGAGCAGGCACGATGCCCCGACCTGCCACGCGGCGGGCGTGACGCGCCATCGCTCGACAATGATGCTGATGAGGGCAACGCCGGCGAGGGCGAGCAACGTCCACGCTTGGTAGTCGAACTTAAAGACGGTGTTCATCCGCTCGAAGTCGCCACCGATCAAGTCATCGGCGAGGAAGATGACCTCAATGATCGAGAGTAGTCCGAGCGCGACGGCCGCGATGCCAAAGGCGATGCGCCGCCCCGGTTGAACGTCCATACGCAGCCAGAGCAGCGCGAGGGCGCAGAGCAGCGGCAGCGTCACGACGAGGACGAAGCGGCGTGTCGCGAGGGCCGCGCCGAGCGCGCAGACAACGATTCCCGCGATCGCGGTGCAGCGCGCGTCGGCACGGATCATCGTAAACCAGCCCCGCGCCGGCCGCATCAGCAGGAGCGCGACGGCAAGCACAAGGGACTGAAGACCGAAGATCACGAGAAACGCGCCGAGCGGCGACGGCTGGCGAACGCGGGCCACCGCGCCATAGAGCGACTGGAAGTGCGTGAAAAAGGGCAGATAGCCGATGTAGGCGACGATGCCGACGAACACCGCACAGGCAGTCGCGGAGAGACAGGCAAACAGCCAGTCGGTACGGGTAGCACGGAATCGGACGATCAGGCCGAGCCAGACCAGCGCCAGCGCGGTCGGGAAGTCCCATGTATTCGTGCAGTAGAGTGTGCCGACAATGATCCCGGCGAAGATGAGCGCGCCCCATGGCGGCATTGGCCTCCGTGGCAATGGCGCGCTCCGTCGCGGTGATGCGGTCGCAATTGCGACACTGACGGCCACCGCGAGGATCGTGAACGGTAACGCGATGACATGGGCATGGAGATCGGCCCAGAGGCCGCTGAAGAAGGGAAACTCGTTGATCGTACCGGGAATGATACGCGTGCTCTCCCAGAAGTCGAAGCGCTCCATCGCCGCATGGAGGCCGAGACCGTCCCGCAGCGCCCTCGCCATCTGCCCGAAGGCATCGAGGTTTCCGAATAGCCCAACCGCCGCTGCCGCCGCGACGCCGCCAATGATGGACGAGGGCTGAGGGCTACCGACGATCTGCCGACGGCGCACCATGACCCAGAGGGCCGCGCCCGTCGAGAAGCTGGCGCCCCAGACGAGCGCCATCGTGATCGGGACGGCGACATTAAAGGCGACCTCCGGCGCGATACCGGTCAGTTTCATCGCGAAGGCGTGCAGATAGCTGCCGAAGTAATAATAGTTGATGTATCCGCCCGCGAACCACGGATCGTACGGCGGGAAATGCGCGCTGCGGAGGATCGCGTTCAGATGCGCCATCTCAAACGGTTTCTCGCCGCCCCAATACGTCTGCCAGAGGTCGGGATTCTTGAACCGGAAGCTGAGGAAGAGGAAGAATCCCGCGAGCGTTGTCGCCTCCGCAGCCAGCATCGCCCGCCACGACGAGCGGAGGAACGCACCGAATAGCGCCCGCTGTCGTGCGTACAGGATAATGGCAACGATGGACGCGACCGCCACCGTCGCGACGCACCACGGCAGAGTGAACGCGAAGGCATGCACGCTCGCGCCGAGCCAGACGACGTAGGCGCAACCAAGCCAGCCAACGAGTTTGCCAAGACCCCAGCCGCGATCCGGGAAATGCCGGAAGAGCCGCGCCACGCACGCCCAGCCGATGATGCCGAACAGTTCGAAGAGGGCGAGATAGAACATGACCGCGACGACGCTCTGGCGGCCGAATGATCCCGCCCACGCCCGGTCGGACACGACGGGCAACGTCTCGACCGGGCCGGAAAGCAGGAGCGATTTCGGTGGTGGATCACGCTGTGGCAGGGCATGCACCGTCAGCACATCGGCGAAGAGCGGCCGCAACTGCTCGATGCTCAATGACTGCGTCTTCTTGAAGATCGTCACCCGCGGGTGATCGTAAACGGTGAAACTCTCGTCCGAATGGCGGTCGTCAATCTGCCACGGGCCGAGATGCGGCGAGACCGTCCGGTCGTAGACGTTCGTGAAGCCAAGTTTGCCGGCGAACAGGAGGTCGTAGTAGCGGATCGTTACGGGATAGCGCCATGGCAGTTTGGGGATCGAACCGTAGAGACGGTTGCTGGACATGACGATGTAGTCCGATTGCGCCAGCGCGCGTGCGAGGTACTGGAGACGCGCTTCGCCGCTCCCCTCATCGGGATACAAATCGAGGCCGGTGCATTGATTCGGCATTGTCGGATTGAGCCGCACACAGGCGTACCCCGGCACACCGGGCACCGAGAGCGGCAAGGAATCGTCCCAGACCTCTGTCGCAATCGTCGCACCGGCCGGGATGTTCTCCTTCATCCAATTACTCGCCGCGATGCGCGAATGTGTCTGACCGTAGATCGTCGAGAACGCCACCGCCCAGAGCGCGGTGCAGCCAAGCACGATGCCCGCGATCACCCGGCCACTCACGCGCAGATAGGGCACAAACGGCCGCCACCGCGGCCGGAAGCGGTGCGACCGCGCGGCTATCAGGTCGCGGATCATAGCAACGCCGAGGACGATCAGCGCCGGATAGACGGGCTGGAGATAGCGCATGAACTTGACCGACTGCGGAATCGTGTACAGCAAATACGGCACGACCCATGCGAGCAGCACGAGATCCACGACCGCGCGGCGCCGGTAC
>JAICJW010000497.1 GCA_025928215.1 Chloroflexia bacterium
AAAATGATACCCCGAACCTCGAACTTCCCCCCTATTTCCGCGCCAAACTGATAAAGACCGCAATGACGCCGATGGTGTTGAAGAGACTGTGCAGCGTCATCGTCGCGAGCGTGGATTTCGTCTTCTCGTAGACGATGGCGAGGGTGAGACCAACGACGAAGATGCTGGCGAGGATGAGCGGGATCGCGTGCGCGGCGGAGAAGAGCGCGGCGCTCAGTATGATGCCGCCGACCGCCGACCAGCGGGTGCGCAGCCAGCCGTAGAGCATGCCGCGAAAGAGCAGTTCCTCGATAACCGGCGCGACGATGGAGGCGGTGATCAGCGCGAGGATCAGGCTCGTCCACGAGAACCCGCCACCACCCGTGAGGTCTTTGACTTGCGGGTTCTCTGCCTTGCCGCCGTAAAAGAGTTTGACAACCACTCCTGAAACGACCAGAGCCGCGAAGTACATGCCGAGCAAAATCGGGATAACCAGCGCGAAATAGAGCCCCGGCGGGCGGCGTACGCCGAGCGCGGACCAGCCGACGTGATACTTCCGCACCGTGACGAGCCAGATTAAGAGCAGAATCACGCCGTAAATCACGAAGCCGACGACGCTATTCGCGATGAGGGTTTTCGTACTCGTCGGCGTCTGCGACGCGGGAGTGCCCGTACTCGATGGCAGGAAATGGACGAGCACGGCCAGCACGAAACTGAGAATGAGCGGCAAGGCGGCGACAATGACATCCCAGAATCCCCACGGCACATGATCCGGGCCGATCACGTCGGTCGTCGGTGACACGGTGGGTGGATAGGGCGGCATCATGCCAGGGGGCGGCGCATTCCCATAGGGTGGAATGCCCGCATACGGCCATGCGGGCGATTGCGGTTGCGGCGGCATCGCCCAGTAGTCCGGGCGTGCGTTTGTGCCGGACGACCCTTGGGCGGGAAGGAATGGCGGCGATGGCGCGTTAAAATAATCGGGGTGCGGCGTGGAATCGTCCGGGGATTGCGGCGTTTCGGGTGGTGGTATGGACATTGGCGGTCGTTCCCTTCATCGGTCGGCAGCGCGGCGCACCAGCCAACAGTGTACGTCAAAACCACTGCCACCGTTGCACCGGCAATGCCACTGGCGCGGTATACTGACGGCGTTGCATGAACGTACGGGAAGAAAGGAAGGTTGCGATGCCGCAGTTCGGCGCACATATGAGCATTGCGGGCGGTTGCTTCCGCTCGATGGAGTGGGGCCAGCAGGCGGGCTGCGACGTTGTCCAGCTCTTCTCCAAGAATGAGCGCCAGTGGCTCGGCAAACCGCTGACGGACGACGATATCGCGAAGTTCGCGGACGCGCGCACGCGCACTAACGTCCAACCGGTGATGATCCACGATTCCTACCTCATCAACCTCTCCTCCCCGAACGACGAACTATGGGAGAAATCCATCGCCGCCTTCCGGGATGAATTGCTGCGGGCGCGGGCGCTCGGTGTCCCCTATCTGAACACGCATCCCGGCTCGCATGTTGGTTCCGGCGAGCAAGAGGGATTGGACCGGATGATCGTCGCGCTTAATCGCCTCGGCGCGGAAGGGGCGTACGAGGGCGTCATGGTGTTGCTCGAAACGACCGCCGGTCAGGGCACGAATCTCGGCGCGAAATTTGAACACCTCGCCCAGATCATCGAGCATGTCACTGCGCCGGACGCCTTCGGCGTCTGCATTGATACCTGCCACATCTTCGCGGCGGGCTACGACCTCCGCACGCCGGAGACGTACGCCGCGACAATGGCGGAGTTCGATCGTCTTGTTGGATATGACCGCATCAAGGCGATGCATCTCAACGACGCGCTCCAACCCTTCGGAGACCGCAAGGATCGCCACGCCGCGATTGGCGAGGGGCACATCGGCCTGGAAGGCTTCCGCAGCGTCGTTAACGACCCGCGCCTCGCGCATTTGCCGATGGTCCTCGAAACGCCGAAGAGTGCCGATTGCCATGAAGATATCGAGAACATCGCCCGCCTCCGTACCCTCCTCACCCAACCAGCATCGGTCGCATGATGGGAAGCATAGCGGTATCCGTGATCTACCAAGATGCATGTGGTGAATACCGGTGGAGCAGGCTTCAGCCTGCCAAATTGCAGGCTGAAGCCTGCTCCACCATTGTGCATTGGTGAGCGGCCCGATCGTCCTCGTCGGCGGGGAGGCATTCACGCAGCCCTTCGACCGCTTCCACCTTCGCTTCCTGCGCGCGGCTGCGAACGGCGATCGGCCAACCATCGCCTTCCTGCCCACCGCATCCGAACGCTTCCCGGACGATGACACGGAGGACGCGGCGTACCGGCTCGGCAGAATGGGCGTCGTCGCAACTGTCCCGATCCGCACGCGATCTGATGCGGAGAATCCGGCCTACGCGGATGGCATCGAGGCGGCTGATGTCATCTACCTCGGCGATGGCGACACGGGTCGGCTCGTCCGCACGATCCACGGGACGAAGACGGAGGCGGCGATTCGCGCGGCGCACCAACGAGGCGCCATGTTGATTGGCGCGGGCGCGGGCGCGGCCTCGCTCTGTATGGATGTTCCCGCCCGGCCCGACGATGTTCCCGCCCGGCCCGGCGAGGCATTCTTCCGCTGGTTCCCCGGCTTCGGCATTCTCAGCGGTGTGGTCATTCTCTCCCGCTACAACCGGACGCCTGCCATCTGGCTCCGCCGTTTGAAGGAGACGACGCCGCACGATGCGCCGCTGCTCGGGATTGATGATGTGACCGGCCTCGTCTGGATGGACGATCACTGGAGCGTGGTCGGCTATGGTCGGGTAATCGTCGCCCATACCCTCACCGAAACCTCCTTCGGCACCGGCGAAAC
>JAICJW010000282.1 GCA_025928215.1 Chloroflexia bacterium
CAGAAAAAGATGCGCGCAGCGCCTCCGTATTCGACTGACTACTGTCTACCGACTACCCCCAAGGGTGGGAGGCGCGATAAGCGCCGCTGGCACCACAAGGTTGAGGAGACAGTGATATGGCACAGCGCGGCAAACGGTATCTGGAACTCGTCAAACTGATAGACCACGAGAAGAAATACACGGTGGATGAGGCCGTCCATCTCCTTAAGGAGACGGCGAAGGCGAACTTCGATCAGACGATCGAGATCCATTTCCGCCTCGGTATTGACTCGCGCCACGCCGATCAGCAGGTGCGCGCCTCCGCGACGCTCCCCTCCGGTTCGGGCAAGAATGTCCGCATTCTCGTCTTCGCGCAGGGCGATGGCGAGCGCGCTGCCCGCGACGGCGGCGCCGATTACGCGGGTGGGGATGATCTCATCAAGCAGATCGAGGGTGGCTGGCTCGATTTCGATGTCGCGCTCGCCACGCCGGATATGATGGGCAAGGTCGGTCGCCTCGGCCGCGTGCTCGGTCGCCGGGGCCTGATGCCGAACCCGCGCAATGGCACGATTGCGACACCGGAAGACTTGCCGCGCGTCATCAACGAGCGGCGCGGGGGCCGCGTGGACTTCCGCAATGATCGCACGAATCTCGTCCACATCCCGATTGGCAAGACGAGCTTCACCGAGGAGCAGATCAAGGCGAACCTGCTTTCCGCCATTGACGCGGTCAATCGCGCCAAGCCGACCGGCTCGAAGGGCACCTACATCCGGTCAATCGTGGTCGCGACGACGATGGGGCCGAGCATTCGGCTCGATGTGAACGCCGCCATCGCCTCAGCCGAAGGGGTTGCCGCCTAAGCAACGAACGGCTATACTGCCCCGACATCGCCGAAGACCGCTGGCGCGTTCGCGCTTAATTGGCCCCAGGCCACCAGCCGAGGACGATGGGAAGAAGCAGAGACCGACTGTGCATGGCGCCGTGCGCCGTTGCCGTCGCTGTTTTGCCCCGCGCCTCATCCGGCGCGGGGCTTTTGATTTTCCTACTGGCGATGAGAGGGGGTGAATGCACATGCCAACCGAGAAAAAGGGTGAGACGATCAGTGAACTGGAGGAGCGGATCAGCGGCGCGACCTTGATGATCCTGACCGATTATCGCGGCCTGACGGTGACCGACCTGCAAGGGTTGCGCGGGCAACTGCGCGGCGTCGGAGCGGAGTTTCGCATCGCGAAAAATACGCTGACCCGGATCGCGGCGAACAATAAGGGGATCGCGTCGCTCGATGCCACCCTCGAAGGGCCGACCGCACTCGTCTTCGCGGGGGACGATATCGTCGGGCCATCGAAGGTCATCAACGATTTCGCGCGCACCTCGCGCATTCTCAAGGTGAAGGGCGCGCTGCTGCAAGGGCAGGCGGTCGGAGTCGGTGATGTCGAGGCGCTCGCCACGATGCCGCCGAAGGAAGAGCTGATCGCGACGATCGTCGGCGCGCTCGATGCGCCAATTTCGAACGTCGTCTTCGCGCTGGATTTTGCGGTCTATGAGTTTACGTCGCTGCTCGATGCACGCGTCGCACAGATAGCAGGCGGAGAAGCCGCCGCATAGGAGGAAACACCCATGGCAGTGTCAACCGAAGAGATCATCTCCGCCATTGACGGGATGACGATTCTCGAACTGAAAGCGCTCTCGGATGCCTTGAAGGAGAAGTACGGCGTCACCGCGATGGCGGCGGCAGCCCCGGCGGCAGCCCCGGCGGCTGGCGCGGCAGCAGCCCCGGTAGAGGAGCAGACGGAGTTCACCGTCATGCTGACCGAGATCGGCGCGAACAAGATCCAGGTCATCAAGGCCGTCCGCGAACTGACGAGCCTCGGCCTCAAGGAGGCCAAGGACCTCGTTGAAGCCGCGCCCACCGCCGTCAAGGAGAACGTCACCAAGGACGAGGCCGCCGCCGCAAAGACGAAACTCGAAGATGCTGGCGCGAAAGCGGACGTCAAGTAACGAAGACTGAGCGGGCGTATGCGTGCGCCCCTACACGATGAATTGCTCCGCCTCTCCATTGCTTCCGAGCAAAGGAGAGGCGGGTACCCTCTGAGCAGTGGGGGCGAGGAACGAACCTCACCCCTTATTTTTATGCCGGAACGGGCAGGCGCGGCGGCAGCGGGATGACATCGGTCTGGGCGGCGAGTTCGGCGGTGGCGGAGCGGGGATGGAGAATTGGCTCGTCCGCGCCGAGATAGCCATCGCGGATGCGCAAGACACGGCGCGTGTATGCCATGATATCCGGCTCATGCGTGACGAACAGGACCGTAACACCGAGCCGGGCATTCAACTGCTGGAAGATCTCCATCACCTCAACGGACGATCGCGAATCGAGGTTTCCCGTCGGCTCATCCGCGAGGATCAGTGACGGAGCTGTGACAATCGCGCGTGCGATCGCAACGCGTTGCTGCTGACCACCAGAGAGTTGGTTCGGCTTATGATTGAGCCGGTCGGCGAGGCCGACGGCGGTGAGGGCAGCGATGGCTCGCTCCCGCCGCTCCTCCCCCACGACGCCCGCATAGAGGAGCGGCAACGCGACGTTGTCGAGCGCCGTCGTGCGGGCAAGCAGATTGAACGACTGGAAGACGAAGCCGACTTTGCGATTTCGCACCCTCGCCAGTTCCGTCTCATCGAACGAGGCGACATTCTCTCCATCGAGAAGATAGGAACCGCTCGTCACGGTATCGAGGCAGCCAAGGATGTTCATCAGCGTGCTCTTGCCGGAGCCGGATGGCCCCATGATCGCGCAGAGTTCGCCATCCATAATACGGAACGAGATACCATTGAGGACGTGCAGGGTCATATCGCCGGTCTGGTAAATCTTGGTGATGTTATGCACTTCGATCATCGCCGGGCCTCCTCTCAGCAGACGAGAGAAACCATGCTGCGCGAGCGGCGGGAATCGGTCATGGCGGCGGGAAGAGTGGAGAGATACACACGCACGACTTTTTCCATCAGGCTCACCACGATGGCGTGTGCGCGTTCACTGTCTGGCTCCGAATCCATTGTATACCCGCACGCCGCGCACTGACAGTGCCGGGAGTCCGCATTTCCGCCCATGCCTCAGCGACGCTGCTGGTGACTGAGAACGCCGCAACGATATTGCGCCGATAGGCGTCACCAATCGTGCGGCGAGTAGATACCGCCCCAAAGGTTTCGCCTCTCTTCCTCACTGTGCTACAATCATATCGTGATACGATGTATTGGAGATCGCAGGGGGTGATGAGTATTCAATGGGACTGGAGACCGAGATTCCGATGGACGAGTACCGGGCGCTGGCGGAGTTCCGCTTTCAGATCCGGCGCTTCGTCCATTTTAGCGAGCAGGCCGCCCATGCAGCGGGCCTGGAAACCCGGCAACATCAGTTGATGCTCGCTCTGAAAGGCTTCCCCGAGGGAAAAAGCGCGACGATCAGCGATCTCGCCGAGCGCCTGCAATTGCAGCATCACAGCACGGTCGAGTTGATTGGCCGGTCGGTGCGTCAGGGGCTTGTCGCGCGATGCCGGGGCACAGCGGACCGGCGACAGGTCTTTGTCACCCTCACCCCCCACGGCGAGTCGCTGCTCCGCGATCTCTCGCTCCATCACCGCCGGGAACTGCGTACGGCGGGGCCAGCGTTGGTGCGCACCCTTCGGGCGCTCATTAATGAGGTAGACGATGCCATTCCCCTGGCAGCCGCGCACACCATGGGAAATGATGCATCAACACCCATACACTGACGATGATTGCCATCTATCTATCGCCGAAACGTCGAAATCGAGACCGAGGATCGAGGAGGGAAACGTATGCCTGACAGACAAGCAGAGACACCGACGGACCGGGAAGACGAGTCACTTCCACCGCTCGAAACGAACGCGGCGGCCCGGCTCGGCGACTTCATCGCCTCTCCCCGCATTCTTTTCATCTCGCTGATCGCCATTGCTGTCGGCGCGCTCAGTGCGGTCGTTGCACTCGCGCTCCTCCGCTTGATTGGGTTGTTCACGAATCTCTTCTTCTTCCAGCGATGGGGGACGGCGCTCGTTTCGCCGGCGGGCAACCATCTCGGCCTGCTCGTCGTCCTCGTCCCGATCATCGGCGGGCTGATCGTTGGTTTGATGGCACGCTATGGCTCGGAGCGCATCCGCGGCCACGGCATCCCCGAGGCGATTGAGGCGATCCTGATTAACGGGAGCCGGGTCGAGCCGAAAGTGGCGGTGTTGAAACCGATCTCCTCCGCCGTCTCGATCGGTTCCGGTGGCCCGTTCGGCGCGGAAGGGCCGATCATCATGACCGGTGGCGCACTTGGCTCAATGATCGCGCAATTCTTCCACCTGACGAGTGTCGAGCGGAAGACACTGCTCGTGGCGGGCGCGGCGGGCGGCATGTCCGCGACCTTCGCCTCGCCACTCGCGGCGATCCTGCTCGCCGTCGAACTGCTCCTCTTCGAGTGGAAGCCGCGTAGCGTCATCCCCGTCGCACTCGCCAGCGCGACCGCCGCCGCGCTCCGGCGCTATCTGATCGGCATGGGTCCGATCTTCCCGACCCCGCCGCTCCCTTCCTTCATCGGCCCCGCCGCGCTCATCAGTTGCCTCCTCGTCGGCCTCCTCGCCGGTGCGCTCTCGGCCTTACTCACCGCGATGGTCTATGCCGCCGAAGACGCCTTCCACCACCTGCCGATTCACTGGATGTGGTGGCCCCCGATTGGCGGCTTGGTGATCGGCATCGGCGGGTTGATCTTCCCCCAGGCACTCGGTGTGGGATATGACACCATCGGTTCGCTGTTGCAGGGCAGCGTCCCGGCACGAATTATCATCGGCGTCCTGGTCGTCAAGTCGTTGATCTGGTCCATCTCGCTCGGATCCGGCACCTCGGGCGGCGTGCTGGCGCCGCTCCTGATGATGGGTGGCGCGCTTGGCGGCGTGGAGGCGATGTTCCTCCCCCATGTCGCGGCGGGATTCTGGCCGCTGATCAGCATGGGCGCGATCCTCGGCGGCACGATGCGTTCCCCCTTCACCGGCGTCGTCTTCGCGCTCGAATTGACTCACGACGTCAACGCGCTGCTCCCGCTGACCATCGCCGTCTTCCTCGCGCACGGCTTCACCGTCCTCACGCTGCGTCGCTCGATTCTGACGGAGAAAGTGGCCCGACGCGGCTATCACCTGAGCCGTGAGTATGCCGTTGATCCGCTGGAAGTCATCTTCGTACGGGAGGTCATGCGCACCAATATCGTTGCGCTCCCTGCCGGCGCTTCTCCGGAACAACTGGCCCGCTCCCTGCGCGGCGATCGGGGGCAGGAGCGCGAACGGCGCGGCCAACATCTTTATCCCGTGATGAACGATGCGGGCAACCTCGCCGGGGTCGTCACCCGCCGCGATCTGCAAGGAGCAATGCAGACGAGCGCACTGCCGGAGATCGCACACGACGGCCAGCGCGAAATGTCCGCCATCATCAAGTCGCATCCCGTTGTCGCCTACCCGGATGAACCACTCCGCGTGGTCGTCTATCGGATGGCGGAAACAGGCCTGACGCAATTCCCGGTCGTCCAGCGGGACGATCCGCGCAAACTCCTGGGGATCGTCTCACTGCGAGACCTGCTCCATGCCCGCGAACGCAACTGGGAGGAAGAACGCCGCCGCGAGCGCGTTCTGAAGTTGCGCATCCTCCCCGCGCTCCGCTCCCGCCAGCAGGAGACAATGGAAGTCAGGTAGCGCGTGCGGATACCACGGCATTGAACCGCCAAGTCGCCAAAGGAGAACGATTGAGCGCAGAGCGCACAGAGTGGCCAAAAGAGGATTTCCTCTCTGTGATCTTTGCGTCCTCCGCGTCCTCCGCGTCCTCCGCGTTGAGTCTCCCTCGGCGTCCTGGCGGTTCAGAAATCGGCTTATAGCTCCAGCTTCTCGCGCAGTCGGGGCAGCAATTCGGCGATTGGTACGCGCTCCTGCGTCATGCTGTCGCGCTCGCGGATCGTCACGGCGCGATCCTCGATCGTGTCAAAGTCCACCGTGACGCAGAGTGGCGTGCCAATCTCGTCCTGTCGCCGGTAGCGCCGCCCGATGGCCTGCGTGTCGTCA
>JAICJW010000299.1 GCA_025928215.1 Chloroflexia bacterium
GCCGTCTCGGGTAGAAGGTCGTGGACGGTGCGGCCCATTGTGTCGGAGAGGTAGTTCTTGCGGCTTGTGGCGAGCAGGATCGGCAGGCCGAAGGAGCGCAACTCGGAGAAGCGGTGCATCACGTCGAGGTCGTGCGGCGCTTCCTTCCCGAAACCGAGGCCGGGATCAATGACGATCTTCTCCCTCGCCACACCGACCCCGACGGCCCGCCCGATCCGCTCGTGCAGGAAGCCTGTCACCTCGTCCATCACGCTCTCATAGTTCGTGTCCCACTGCTTCTCTTTCGGCTTGCCCCGCAGGTGCATGATGCCGAGCAAGACGCCGGTTTCTGCCGCGAGGCGCGCCATATCAGCGTCGCCTCCACCACCGATGTCATTGATGTAGACCGCCCCCGCCGCGACCGCGCCGCGCGCCACGCCAACACGAAAGGTATCCACGGCGAGCGGCAGCCCAATCTCATCCCGCAGCCGTTCGAGCAGTGGCACGATGCGGCAGAGTTCTTCGTCCACAGAAATCAGCGGGCCGGGTTGCGCGGACTGGCCGCCGACCTCGATCATCGTCGCGCCCTGCGCGGCCATCTCGTGCGCGCGACGGAGCGCGTCGTCGAACCGAAAATACTTCCCGGCGTCCGAGAACGAATCGGGCGTTGCATTGAGGATGCCCATTACCTCGACCCGGTTCGCCCAGTCGAACGTGTGCTGGCGAACCGCGACGGTCGCGGGCGGATTTTCGTGGCGCTGGATTGCGAGATGGGCCGCTTCGCCAATTCGCTGAATGCGCTCGCGATACTCGGGCGCTCCATCGTCCCGCGCTTCAGACGCTCCGCGTCGTGATCCGAACCATGGCGGCAGATTGGTGATGAGGAGCGTCGCATGCTGTGGGTCACCCCCAACGCAGCTCGCACCCGTGAATGCCTGCACGCATTGCTCTGCTATCCGCGTATCCCAACGCGATATTCCATCAATCTGAACGATCACCTTTTTTGCTCTGGCGGAAAAATGCTTCGCCGTATCGTCGTCTACACCGATGCGCCGGAGTTCCGCGTGCAATTCGTTCGCGGTATGGAGCGCGAGAAGACGCGCCGGATAGTGGGGATGCGTCGCCGTGTTCACAACGATCTCCGCCGCTTCTCGGCTACGATCCATCTCCGGCGTGATATACGCCCAGCGGGCGGGGGCGAGATACGGTTTGATCTCATCGGCAGGTCCCAAAGCGGCGCGCAGTTCAGCAATCGTTGTGCCGAGCGTCGGGTGCATCCATGCCCCCGCGACTTCCGCGAGTGGGACGAGGACGAAGGCGCGTTCCGGCAGGCCGGGATGCGGCACATGCAGGCCCGGTTCGTTGATCACACAATCGCCGTAGAGTGCGATGTCTATGTCTACCGGGCGCGGAGCGTTACGGAACGACGGTTCACGCCCCAGTTCCTGCTCGATCCGCTTGACGAGGGTGAGGAGGTCGTGCGGCGCGAGCGTCGTCCGCCCCCGAAGTGCGCCATTGAGAAATGATGGCTGATCCGCATACCCCCACGGCGGCGTCTCATAGAGCGACGAGACGGCATCCACCTGCACGCCCCCCGCGACAAGCCGCCGCACGGCATCACGCAGATTGGCGGCGCGGTCGCCGAGGTTGCCGCCGATCGCGAGTGCGACGGTGACTTCGTGGTGTCGTGTGGGATCGCTCAATGGAATAGAGTCCTCTCCGCTACATGGCAGACGACATGGTCCGCCGCGTTGTGCCGCGAACATCATGGGTCGCGGTGCGGCATCGCGATTCGCGGGCCTGAAGGAAAGAAGCTTCACCAATCATGATCTGATGATACCGCTTCGGAGGCCCGGTGCCACTCAGCATGGATACCGCGTTGCTCAGAACAGCGCGCCCATCCGTTCCATTCCGTGTGCGGCGCCCCTCCTCTGTCTACGCCAATGGAGCGCAACTGGATGAGTGGTTTTCCGGGTATACTCATCCTCGGCAGAGAAACCGCGAGGAAGGGGAGAGCAATGGACGCACCGACGCTACAGGAGATCGAACGCGCGCGCGAGCGAATTGCGGGCAAGGTCCACCGCACGCCGCTCTTTACCTCCCGGACGCTGGGCGAGCGGCTGAGTGTGGAGATCTATCTGAAGGCTGAGAATTTCCAGAAGACCGGCTCCTTCAAGGCGCGCGGCGCGTACAACAACATCGTCCAGCTCTCGGACGATGAGAAGGCGCGCGGCGTGATTACCGTCTCGTCCGGTAACCACGCGGCGGCGACCGCGTGGGCGGCACGGGCGGCGGGCGTCCGGGCGACGGTCGTGATGGCGGAGTCGGCGAACCCGATCAAGGTCGCCGCCTGCCGGGGCTACGGCGCGGACGTGGTTCTGCATGGCCCGACCGCCACGGAAGCATTCGCGGAGATGTACCGGCTGCGCGAGGAACGGAATCTGACCTTTATTCACCCCTTCGACTCGGATCGCACCCTTGCCGGGACGGGGACGATCGGCCTCGAAGTGCTGGATGATGTGCCCGATGTGGACACGGTCGTCGTCGGCATCGGCGGCGGCGGGCTGATCGGCGGCATCGCGACCGCCATCGGCGAGGGGAAGCCATCGGCCCGCGTGATCGGCGTCGAGCCGACCGGCGCGGACGCGATGACGCGCAGCCTCGCGGCGGGCGAAGTCGTCCACCTCGACCACGTCGAGACGATCGCGGACGGTCTCGCGCCCCCGTTCGTCGGCGAACTGCCGCTCGCACAGGTGCGGCGGTACGTGGAGCAGGTCATTACACTGACGGATGACGAGATCAAGGAGGGGATGCGCTTCCTGATCGAGCGGTGCAAACTCGTCGCGGAACCGGCGGGCGCGGCGGCGACGGCGGCGATCCTGCTCGGCAAAGCCTCCCTTCGCCCCGGTGAGAAGGTCGCGATCATCGTCAGCGGTGGCAATGTCGCCCCGGCGCAGTTGAAGGAATGGCTGTAACGGTTTTCGTTCCGTATCGTGGCGACTGCGTTCTTAGCGAAGGCGGAGAACCATTCGGCGCCGATCCGGGCTGAGGCGCATGAAGGCCCAATTCGCTACATACCACGTGCAGAGTGCGTCATCCTTCGCGTCCACGACGATGCATCGCGGGCGCATCGGATTCTCGATACATGTTTTGATCGCGTGTGTGACAAGGAGTTTGCCGAAGCCACGCCCCTGCAATGCCCCCGAAACTGCGAGGCGACCCAGGAGCGCGCCTCCCACGTTCGGGTAGGGAGGGCTTTCAATCACCCCCGCTGCTATGGCGCGTGTCGTCTGGGTTTCGGTTGGGGAGAGGGTGAAGAAGCCGTGGACCGTCCGGTCGGGAGGGCAGAGCAGAACGCACGCGCCTGCCACGCGATGTGTATGCTCGACAAGCAAGCGATTGCGCGCATACGCATTCATCTCCTCGTTCCCACAATCAAACGCCGCGCAAGGATACGCGGCGTCGAGGGGAGCAATCATGAAGCCGGGAAGGCTCATGTATCGTTGCCGAAGTAGGCGTCATACTCCGCGAGCCGTGCTATCAATTGCGCGTTCGGGGCAAACGGAGCGCACATCAGATCAATGAATGTGACGCTTTCCTCCGACGTGAGGACCGTCGCGTCATGCTCGCGAATCACCGCCTCGGCCCGTGCATCCATCGCATTGACCGCGAATGCGGTGAGGGATTCCCCGGTAATTTCAGCCGCCCGCTGGTACATCCGCTTCTTTGATTCCTGCAATTTGAAATCGAGGCGATCTGCTTGATGCCCCGTATGGATACGTTCGCGCCGCCGTCGCGGTGCCTCTGCGCGGTTTTTCGTCGCCATCTATCACCCCCAAGAATCCAACACGAATGAGTGGGGCCGCGCTACGTCGCTCAGGCGCATCGCTGAGTGTACGGTGTAGTCCCGTACATGTGAACGTCTCCTTACCCCGGCACATCCACCATCACAAGTTGCCGTTCGACCGAGACATCGTACCTTTCCGCGACATAGGGGCCGGGTTCGAGGCCGGGGGCGGGGGGTGACGCGTCGGTGGTGGCGCTGCTCGGTGCGACGGTCACATCGTAGCGGCGGACGCGGACTTTCGCCGGATCGAACCACGATTGCCCGGTGCGAATGTCGAACTCCCAGCCATGCCACGGGCAACGGAGGATTTCGCCCTGGCGGCTGTACTGGTACTCGCCGGGCGTCTCGGCGATGACGAAGCCAGAGACGCGCCCCGCGCAGAGCGGCCCGCCCTGATGCGGGCAACTATTGCGGAGGGCGAAGAATTCCCCACCGATATTGAAGACGCCGATGGACCGCCCCGCCACCTCGACAATTGTATGTCTGCCGGGCGGGATTTCGTCCACCGTCGCGACGACATGTTTCATGGGGAAGGAGTCAGTAGCCGGTAGTCAGTAGTCAGCACAATCGCGCCATGTCGCCCCATATCGGATCGTTTCACCGCCATAGATAATCCTAATCGCACGAGATCGCCTCGTTTCTGGCTACTGGCTACTGGCTACTGGCTACTGACTACTTCTCAAGCCGATACAGCCGCTTCGCGTTGCCCGCCATGATGCCCGCCTCGACCTCCGGGGCGAGGCGGGCAGGGATCGCCTGATCGGGCGCGTCGAAGTCCCAATGCGGGTAATCGGTCGCGAACATCAGGTGGTCGGTCATGCCGAGATGATCGAGCAGTTGGACGAAGTGCTCCGGCTTCTCCGGCTCCTCCATTGGCTGCGTCGTCAGCCAGACGTGCTGGCGAATTTGCTCGGAGGGGGCGCGGCGCATCTCCGGCACTTCCTCTTTGAGCCGCTTCCACGCTGTATCGAGCCGCCACATGAGCGGTGCGAGCCAGGCAAAGCCGCCCTCGATCAGGACGATGTTGAGGTTCGGGAAACGCTCGAAGACACCCTCGCAGACGAAACTGGCGATCTGCGCCTGAAAGACCTGCGACGTGCCACTATGATCCTCTAGATAGAAGGAAGGCCAGCCTGCGCCGGTGAATGGGTTGCCGCCCGCCCCGCCGAAGTGGATACCGACGGGCAGATTGTGCCGCTCCGCCGCCTCGTAGATCTTCCAGAAGCGCCGCTTGCCGAGCGGTTCTTTGGATCGAATTAGCAGCAGTATTTGCACGAAGCGGGGATCACACGCTGCCCGGTCAATCTCCGCCGCCGCGAGGTCGCCGTCCTCGTAGGGGACGACGATGGAGCCTTTGAGCCGGGGTTCGGGTTCGAGCCATTCCGCCACCTGCCATTCATTGACGGCACGGGCCAGCGCGGCGGTGTACTCCACATATGGCCCCTGAATGCCGACGAGCGGGTTGCAAACGCCGAATTCGATGCTCCACGCGTCGAGCAACTGCTGCTGGAGGAAGGAGAGATCGGTGCCGGGTGGCAAGCCGGAAGGCGGCCAGGCATCCGTGCGCGCCGCATTCGGACTCATGCGCGGATAAGTCGCGCCCGTATAGGTGCGCATACCGAACCGCGCGTGGTAGCGCCGCCATCGCTCCGGGAGATACGGATAGAGCGCCTTGTCGGAGGCGACGGCATTGTGAATGTCGCCATCCACCACCTGCACCTTCGCGCGCTTGCTCGCTCGTGCCGGTGTTCGCGTCAGGGTCTGCGCCACGGCTTGCCTCCTTCTCGCTGAACCACTTGCGGCGATTATCGCACAGCAGGAGTGCGGCAAAAAGGGGAGCGGCATGAACCGCTCCC
>JAICJW010000098.1 GCA_025928215.1 Chloroflexia bacterium
ATTCGTCCTCCTTCCAGCCCGCGCCGATGCCGAAGATCACCTTGCCGGGGATGTAGGCACAGAGATTCGCGACCATCTTCGCGAGTAAGGCCGGATTCCGGTACGACTGGCACATCACGACCGTTCCCCACGACAGGTGCGGATAGCGGGACGCGAGGAAGGTGAGCGTCGTCCAGCATTCCGTAACGGGCGTCTCGACCGCCTGCCAGCGCGCCCAGGGCAGCACATGATCCGTCACCCACGCCGCGTCGAACCGCCCCGCGATCAGGTCGAGCGTCTCCAGCGTTTGCCGGGTCATCGCTGCGTTGTCGCTCCCGTCCGCCGGGAACTCCGGCACCTTCCAGCCAAACGTCATCCGTTCCGCCATATCCGACCCACCTTCCGTAGAAACCGATTGAAGCGCAAAGACGCGAAGGACGCAGAGAACGCGGAGAACGCGGAGAGGGAAAGAGAAGGAATGTGCGCTCTCGACGCGCATCATACATGGTCGGAGGCTGCCGCACTCGTGGCGAACTCCTTGCATACCCGGAGGGTAGCATTCGTCTCGTACACGGATGCTCGATTGGCCCCGATAGACGATGGAGGAATGCGATCATGGAAGAAGAGATCGAAGGCGTGCGGATACCGCTCGACCCGGAAGCGCGCGGCAGTGAGAACCCCGAAGCGCCGGGTGAACCGGATCGCGCCCGGCAGGCAGCCTCCTCGCCCGTTCCCGGCACCGGCTACGAGCGGAAGCAGGAACACAAGCGCGAGCACGACGCGGAAGGCAATGTCGAAGACAGCCCCCGCCATCCCAACGAGTTCATTGATCGCGGCAGCAACCCCAGGCGGTAGGCAGTAGTCAGAACGGAATCGGCTTCTTCTGACTACTGACTACTGACTACTGACTACTGGCTACTGGCTACTCGTTCGAATTTCTGGAAGCGGGCGCGGCCTGTGACTTCGGCGATATAGAGATCGCCGCGCGAATCCACCGCGAGGCCGTGCGGGGAATCGCGGAACTGGCCGGGCGCGTCACCTTTTTCACCCCAACGGGCAAGTAATTCGCCATCGAGGGTGAAGATGCTGACGCGTTGCGGCACTTCGGTGACGTAGAGCAGATTGTCGCGACCAAAGAGGATGTTTTGTGGGCGAGCGACATCCGTCCATTCCTCGAGGAACGCGCCATCCCGGTCGAAGAGTTGGATGCGGGAGTTCTCGCGGTCGGCAACGAAGACGCGGCCGCGCACGTCCACGCGCACATCGTGCGGCAGATGGAATTGCCCCGGCCCCGATCCTTCGGAACCCCAAGAGGCAATGAACCTGCCGTCCGGCGCGAAGCGATGCACGCGGGACTGGCCGTAGCCGTCCGAGACGTAGAGATCGCCCCACGGCGCGAGCGCGCTATTCGTCGGATTGTTGAAGGGCTGATCGGGCGCGCCCATCTGCCCCGGCGTGCCAACTGTCTGAAGCAGTGCGCCGTCCGTCGTGCAAATCCAGACGGTGTGCGAACCGCGATCGGTGATGTAGACACGGTCGTCCGGCCCGATCATGATGCCGTGCGGCATGACGAGGAAATCGTCACCCCAGACCGCGAGGAACGCGCCCTCCCGGTCGAAAACGAGGATATGGTTGTGCGGCTCCCGGTCTATCACAAAGACGCGATCGCCGGAATCCACCGCCATATCCGAGACAACGCCGAGTTCGTACCCCGCCGGCAACGCCGGCCATCCCTCGACAACGCGATAGTCCTCCATGTCGCTCCTTTCCGAGTAGCCAGTAGTCAGTAGTCAGAAGAAGCCGATTCCATTCTGACTACTGCCTACCGACTACTCCTTTCATCCCTTAATCGCCCCGGTCAGAACACCACGTGTGAAGTACCGTTGCAGGAACGGATAAACGATCAGGATCGGCACCGTCGCGATGACGACCACGGCCATTTGAATGGTCTGGGTGGGCGGTGCCGGTTGGTTCGGATCGAGATTCACCGCGCTCGTCAGGGCGCTCCCCTGCAAGACGTATTGCCGCAGCACTAACTGGATCGGCCACTTGTTCGCGTCGTTGAGGTAGAGGGTGGCGGCGAAGAAGTCGTTCCAGTGCGCGACGCCGTAGAAGAGCGCCACCACCGCGAGCACCGGCTTCGAAAGAGGCAGGATAATCCGGAGCAGCACCCACAGGTCGCTGGCGCCATCCAGGCGCGCACTCTCCAGCAGTTCCGGAGGCAGGCTCATGAAGAATTGCCGGAGGATGACGAGATTGAACGCGTTGATCGCCTCCGGCAGCACGAGTGAGCCATACGAGTTGATCAGCCCAAGATTTTTGACGAGCAGGTAGTTCGGGATGATGCCCGCCGTGAACAGGAGCGTGACGAGAACGATCGCGAGGACGGCGCGGCTCCCGGGCATACCCGGGCGGCTGAGGCCGTACGCCATCGTCACCGTCATCAGCATATTGACCGCCGTGCCGATTAGCGTCAGGCCGACGCTCACCCAGAGCGCGTGCGTGACGATGCCACCCTTGAAGATCGCGCGGTACGCCTCCGTCGTCGGGTGCGTCGGAAAGAGAATCAGACCACCGCCGACCACATCCTTGTAGCTGGAGAAACTGACGGCGATCACGTAGACGAACGGGAAAAGCATCAGGAAGCCAAGCACGATCAGCACCGCGCCCTTGCCGAGGCGCGCGACTGGACTCGGCTTCTCGGCCCACGGCGGATACGGGGACGGTTCGCGGCTCGTGGCGGGGGCTTCCGGCATCGCCATCAGAAGGCCCCCTCCTCGCCGAACGTTTTGGCGATCCGGTTCGCCGCGAAGACGAGAACCGCCGCCACCAGCCCTTTGACGAGGCCGACTGCCGCCGCAAAGCCCCAATCCCCACCCTGAATGCCGCGGAAGTAGGTAAAGGTGTCCAGCACCTCGGCGGCCCGCGCGCCGACCGCGTTGCGTTGGAGGAAGATCTGCTCGAAGCCGGTGCTGAGAATCGTCGCGAGGCGCAAGATGAGAAGCAGCACGATCACGCCCCGGATACCGGGCAGCGTGACATGCCAGAGCCGCCGCCAGCCACTCGCGCCATCCATCGCCGCCGCCTCGTAGAGCGTCACATCAATGCGCGTCAGGGCGGCGAGGATGATGATCGTTCCCCATCCCGTCTCCTTCCAGATCAATTCCAGCACAACCAGCGGCTTGAAGAAGCCGGGGTTCGTCATGATATTGATCGTGTCGTGCCCGCCATTGCGCAGGAACTGATTAATGAACCCCGCGCCGCCGAACAGCTGCTGCCAGAGGGCGATGATAATCACCCAGCTGATGAAATGCGGCAGATAGAGAATGCTCTGCATGAGCCGCTTGGCGGGTTCACTGGGCATGCTGTTGAGGATCAAGGCGAGGATGATCGGCGCGGGAAAAAAGAAGATCAGTTGGAGAAGGCTAATCGCTATGGTGTTTTGGATCGCGATTCCGACATCGGGATCGGTGAAGAGCCGACGGAAGTTGGTGAGACCGACCCACGGGCTATGGAAACCGAGGAACGGCGAGTAATCCTGAAAGGCGATGATGTTTCCGAGGAGCGGCAGGTAGCGGAAAACGATGAAATAGACAAAGCCCGGCAGGATAAAGAGATACATCCATCGCTCGCGCCAGATACGCGCCCGGAGCGGTGTCGTACTCCTTCCCACACGGCGTTGTGTCCTGGCTCGCACCGCGCGCGTGCCATGCATCCGTCGCCTCTCCACTGCCCCTGCCGTCTCCGCGCTTCCGGGCCACTCGCCTGGTGGCACGAGATTGAACGCGCTGCACGAAGATCCGCCCGCGCGATAGTAGCGCATGTGCGTTATCGCCGTCCACGCGCGCCCGGCCCATTCCTGGCAACGATCGTGCCTTCCGGTTGCGCGTGGCGCCACGCAGATCAGAGGATGAAGCACCAATGCCCTATGACAAGCAATACCCCGCCCCCCGCCATGCGTGGGCGACGAGCGGTGCGATCCGCTTCCATTATCGTGTCGCCGGCGACGCGCATGCGGACCAATTGCCGCTCGTGCTCGTGCATGGTCTCGGCGTGTCGAGCGCGTATTGGGCGCGCCTGCAACCGCTCCTTGCATTGCGGCGCCCCGTCTACGCGCCGGACTTACCGGGCTTTGGCCGCACGACTCGACCCCACGGGCTTCTCAACACCACCGCCCTCGCGCGGGCGCTCGCCGACTGGATGCGCGCCATCGGCCTCACGCAGGCACATGTGCTCGGCCATTCGCTCGGCGGGCCGGTGGCGGCGGAACTCGCCGGTCACGATCCGGGGCGCGTCTCCCGTCTAGTTCTCGTCGGCGCGACAATCGGCACACGCGGCGCAAGCGCCCCGCATCAGACCCTTGGCCTGCTGCGCGACAGCATCCGCGAGTCTCCCTCGCTCTTCCCGGTCATCATGCGGGACTACCGACGCGCGGGCATCCGCCGCGTGATCGGGACGGACATCATTGCGAACGATGACGACACGATCGCGACCGTCGCCCGGCTCACCCTACCCCTGCTCATCGTGCGCGGCGATCGTGATGCCGTCGTCCCGCCGCGCGACACGCAACGATTGCGCACAGCGGCGCCACATGCGTCGTTCCTGCGGATTGAGCGCGCGGCGCACGCCGTCCATTGGAGCCGCCCGCACGCCCTTACGGCGGCCGTCAATGCGTTCCTCGATACCGAGGCATAAACCGCGGCAGCGGAACGATTCGGAGGGACTGCATGGCCTAAACCGCCGCTACGATGCGTCGTCGGGCGTTAGTTCAAAGGTTGCCTGCTCGGCGGGCGTCAGCGGGCCATCCGCCGCCGAGGGCGTATTGGTTGTCTCGTATTTGCGGTTAACCATCGCCGCTCCGGCACGCGCTTCGGCAGCATCGGTGACATGGCGGGCGCGAACGGGAATATCCCGCCCCGCGAGGTGGAGGATGCCCCGCCCATTCGCGAGGATATTCCGTGGCCAATCGCGCCCCATGCCGCCACCGGAGCGGATATAGAGGCGCGTGCCGTCGCCCCAGATCCAGAGAATGACCCGCGCCGCATTGCCGGTCGTGCGGCCCCACGTCGTCAATTCAACTTCCCGCTCGCGCGCTGCCGCGTCGAGCGTTGCCTGATCCCATCCTGCCATGTGTGGCTCTCCTTTTTGTTCCTGTTCCTCTGTGCCGTCCGCGCTCACTCCCTGCTTTTCCTCGGCATCGGCATTGGTGGCTGCCAATCGAGCGGCACCGGCTCGTCTTCGGTCGTCGTTTTGTAGGGGACGAAACCGCGCGCCCGGTAGTTTGCAATTGCGTGTGGGCCGTCGAGTGTGCAGGTATGTAACCAGACCCGCGCCGCGCCGTCATCGAAGGCGCGCTGCACGCCGACGGTGAGCAGATGTTTCCCGAACCCCCGGCCGTGCATCGCGGGCATGAGGCCAAAATAGACGATTTCCGTTGCCGCGCCTTCGGACGCATCGAGATCAATGTATCCCGCCGGTGTGCCCCGATAGTAGAGCACGAGTACCGTCGTTGTCGGTCGCGAGAGATACTCCTGATACCGCGCGTCCGTCCACGGCAAGCGATCAATCCAGACAAAATCGCGCCCGACCGCGTCATAGAGGAAACGGTAGTAGGCGACGGACGGCTCCCGCGCTTCGAGGATGAGCAGATCCGAGTCTTCGACGAATGCCGGACGGAATCGGTCGCGAGACGGGAGATGCAAATAAGTCGTCGTCACAGCGATCGTTCGGGTCGGGAATGGGAGCATCGTTTCATCCTCCATCGGCGTCGCGCACCCAACCATCATACCCCACACCGGCACAACACTCGCGTCATCGCGGCATCGCCCTTGACAGCCGCCGGAGATGCCTCTATAGTTGTATACGACTATTCGCCGACGGCTATACATGGGGGGGAGGTGACAACGAATGGCGAACAAACGACATCCTGCCAATCTGCTCGCACTCGCGGTGCTGGCGCTTCTCGCCGAACGGCCAACGCATCCGTACGAGATGGATTTTCTGATGCGGACGCGCGGCCTCGAGCAGAGCATCAAACTCAATCGCGGCTCCCTCTACACCGTCGTCGAGACGCTCCAGCGGGATGGGCTGATCGTCCCGCAGGAGACGCAACGTGAGGGTCGCCGCCCGGAGCGGACCATTTACGCCCTCACTGAGGCGGGGCGTGCGAAATTCGCTGGCTGGCATCGCGCGCTGCTGAGCACACCGGCGGCGGAGTATACGCAGTTCGCTGCCGCGCTCTGCTTCATCGCGCACTTCTCCCCGACCGAAACGATTGCCCTGCTCGAACAGCGCGCGCGCGCGCTTGATGATGAGATCGAGGAGCGGCAATTCCGGTTAGGTTCGATCATGGAGCGCCTCAGCGTCCCCCGGCTCTTCCTGCTGGAGGAGGAGTTCGCGCTGTCGCAGCGGCAGGCAGAGGCGCAATGGGTGCGGGAGATCATTCAGGAAATCACGGATGGGAGATTGGTGTGGCCCGCGTACATCGTGCACGACCGGGATACGACCGGCGGCACGACCGCGACCGAAGAAATGAAAGGAGATCAGCCACAATGATGCAGCACACTGACCCGGTGGAGAATGGCGCGATGATCGCAACGCGCGACCTGCGCCACACCTTCAAGACCCGCCGGGGCAATGTCGAGGCGGTCGCCGGTGTTGACCTCCGCGTCGCGGCGGGCGAACTCTTCGGCTTCCTCGGCCCCAACGGCGCGGGCAAGACGACGACGCTGCGGATGCTCGCAACACTACTGCCGCCGACGGCGGGTGATGCGACCATCGCCGGGTGCAACCTGCGACGCGAGGCGCAGCATGTGCGCGAGCGGATCGGCTACGTCGGTCAGCGCGGTGGCACCGATCCCGCCGTCGCCGGGCGCGCCGAACTCATCTTCCAGGGCCGCATGTACGGGATGAGCGCGGCGGAGGCGAAACGGCGCGCGGCGGAGTTGATCGTGACCCTCGAATTGGAGGAATGCGCCGACCGGCGTACGGGGACCTACTCGGGCGGGCAGCGGCGGCGGCTCGACATCGGGCTTGGCCTGATCCATCGCCCGCGGGTACTCTTCCTCGATGAGCCGACGACTGGCCTCGATCCGCAGAGCCGCGCCCGGTTGTGGGATGAAGTGCGACGGCTCCGCGACGGCGGCATGACCGTCTTCCTCACGACCCATTACCTCGAAGAAGCGGACGCCCTCTGCGACCGCCTCGCAATCATTGACCACGGGCGGATCGTCGCGGAGGGGACGCCCGATCAACTGAAGCGGCAAATCGCCGGCGATATCGTCACACTCGGTATCGCCGGTGATCCGCAGGTCGCGCTCGATCTACTCGGCAACCAGCCCTTCGTGCGCGAGACCGGCACCGAGGATGGCGCGCTCCGTCTCTACGTGGATCGCGGCGAGACGGCGATGCCGTCCATCCTCCGCCTTCTGGATGGCGCGGGCCTCGAATTGCGGACGATTTCCCTCACCCGACCGAGCCTCGATGATGTCTTCCTGCGCCAGACGGGCCGCTCGCTGCGCGAGCAAGCCGCCTGACACCAAAACCTGAAGGAGATGACGGTGAAAATCATTCGGGATACCTGGCTCGTCTTTCAACGCAACCTCGGCCTCACGCTCGGTAACCCGGCATGGACGGTGATCGGGCTGGTCCAGCCGATCCTCTATCTGCTCTTGTTCGCGCCGCTCCTCAAGCCCATTGTCCAAACGCCCGGTTTTCCGTCCGGCGGCGCGTATAACATCTTTGTGCCGGGGCTGCTCATCCAACTCGGGCTGTTCGGTACCGCCTTCGTCGGCTTCACGCTGATCGCGGAACTGCGCTACGGCCTCGTCGAGCGGTTGCAGGTCACCCCAGTGAGCAGGCTGGCGCTGCTGCTGGGTCGCGCCCTGCGCGATATTCTCATTCTCCTCATTCAGTCCCTGCTGCTCGTGCTACTCTCTCTGCCGTTCGGGTTGGCCATCCACCCGGCGGGGTTGTTCGTCGTGTTGGGGCTGATCGCCTTAATCGGGTTGCTGATGGCTTCGTGCTCGTACGCCCTCGCGCTCTGGCTGAAGAGCGAGGATTCCTTCGCCCCGCTACTCACGACGGTCACGCTGCCGCTCTTACTGCTCTCCGGCGTGTTGCTGCCGCTGACGCTCGCCCCCGCCTGGCTGCGCCACATTGCCGCCGTCAATCCCCTGTCCTATGCCGTTGACGCCGCCCGCGCGATTTTCAACGACCACCTCAGCGATGGCAGCGTCATTAAGGGTATCGCGATCACGGCCATTCTTGCGGTGATCGCGCTCGCCGTCTCGGCCCGCTCCTTCGGCCGCACCGTCGCGTAATGGGTTCAGCGCAGAGCACACAGAGAACACAGAGACGGATAAGAACACACGAGAAAGAAAAATCATCTCCTGACTCCCTCACTGTGTCCTCTGTGTCCTCTGTGCGCTCTGCGCTCGTATCCGGTTTCTACCGCCGCGACAGTTCTTTCATCGCCGCTTCGCGCAGGCCGGTCATGTAGCCGGTGGCGAAGAGGCGGCCAAGTATTTCGTAGCCAGGCTGATCGTTCCCCTCGCCCTCCATCGTCGGCGCGTGGTCGAGGCGCATCGGGCCATCGAAGCCGACCTCCAGATAGGTGCGCATCGCTTCGAGCATATCCGTCTTTCCCTCATCGTGGAAAACTTCCTCGAACCGCTCCGGCGTGCCGCGCACATCGCGGAAATGAACGAAGTGAATCGCCTGCCGCTCGGCGAAATGGCGGATCGTCTTCGGGATGTCGGGGGCCATCAGCGCGAAGTTGCCCTGACAGAGCGTGATGCCGTTATGCGGGCTGGGAACGAGATCGAGGAGCCGGTCGAAGTTTTCGATGCTCCGCATGATCCGCCCGACGCCCCGGATCGGCGAGAGCGGCGGGTCGTCCGGATGCATGGCAAGTTTGACGCCCGCCTTCTCCGCCACCGGGACGACGATTTCAAGGAAAGAGTGCAGCGTCTCCCAGAGATGCTCCTCCGGCACCTTCCCCGCCGGGGTGAGCGGTGCATCCTTGACGAGCGCGTAATCGAAACTGGAAACGAGCGCGCCGCCACGGCCCCGCGTCGAGAGCGAGGTGCGCTGCCAGTTGAACTGCGCCATCCAGTTGTAGCACCAGACGGAAATACCCGTTGCGCCCATGCTTTCGATCATCGTGCAGACATGCTCGATCTCCGCATCCCGGCCCGGCAGGCCGAGGCGTGCCTGATCCATCGGCGGTGACGACTCGATCACATCCACCGTCAGCCCGGCATCCGCGAACCGCTGCGTCATGTAGAGCATTGGATAAAAATCCCATGGGCGCTCGCCGACCTTCGTCGCCGCGATTCGCTCGGGTGTCCAGTGGGCGAACCCTTCGGGGCCGATGGGCAGCCCGGTCACGGCGTGCGTGACATTCATCTGCTGGCAGAGCGTCCACATGCGGTTCGGATACGGGGGAAGAATGTCCGCGAATGTCACCATATCGTTCCTCCATCGTGAAGCAATGAGCAATGACTGAAACCGCACCGATGCCCCGGGGTGGATAGCGTTGCAGGGAGTCCGGTGTCCGTCAAGGGAACATCAGCCCATCGCCGCGAGCGTTCGCCAGATTGGGGCGAGGGGAAGCAGGATCGCGGCGGTCATTACCGCCATGACGAGAAAGACGGGAACCAACCCCGCCGCATCGCCGAGGAGGCCGTAAATGAGGGGGGCGAACGCCGAACTGACGAGCGCGGCGGTGAAGTACGCCCCATAGCCGCGCGCCCGCCGGTGAGACGGGACAAAATGGGCGACGGCGGCGCTGAGGACGGAGGACGTTCCATTGAGTGCGAAGCCGAAGAGCGCGGCAACCGGGATGACGGCCCAAACCGGCGCGGTGATAAAGCCGACGAGTGTCAGCGCCGTTACCAGTTCCGTGCTAACGATCAAGGCACACGCGCCCCAATGGTCGCCCAGCCAGCCGCACAGGAATTTCCCCGCCGCGCCCGCCGCGAAGATCAGGCTGAAGAGGGCGCTAACCGCCGCCGCGCCCACGCCTTCACGGGTGAGGATGAAGGGAAGAAAGGTCAGGGCCGCGCCGCGCGTCGCGGAGTCGAGCGCGCCAACGACGAGCAGAAAGGGGAAACCGGGGCGCGTCGCCGTCTGGGTCTCTCCCTCCTCCGCCGCGCCGACCGCGGCATCCATTGGTGGCAATGCGGCGCGGCGCCCGATCAGCAGCGGGAGGGTGAAGGCCGCCGTGACACCACCGACACCGACGAGCGCCATCCGCCACCCCCACCGGACAGCGATCACGCCGACGACGAGCGGGCCGATCATCTTGCCCAGATCGCCCGTGAAATTGAGCGTTCCGAGCGCCGTCGCTCGCCGCGTGCGCGGAAAGGCGCGCGAGACTATTGCCGTCGCGAGCGGGTGCTGCGCGTTGCCGCCGATCCCCGCAACGAGTGACGTGAGCAGAAGAAGCGCGTACCCACCGGAGGCGGCCATCAGCACGAGGCCAAGCCCCACCCAGATGTTGCCAATGAGCAGAATCAGCCCCTCGCCGCATCGCTCGCCGAGCATCCCGGCGGGGATCTGGAAGACGCTCTGCGCGGCGGTGAAACTCGCCTTCACCATGCCGATCTGTGTGTAGGAGAGGTGCAAATCCGCCGCGACGAAGGGCAAGAGCGGATACAGGAGCGCGAAACAGGCATCATTGCTAACGTGAATCGCGGAGGTCACGAGCAGGGTGCGGCGGGCTGCCGGCGCGACGGGGAGAGCAGTGACAGCCATCGGACGGGGCGATTGCACATTCATTCAGACGGGAATCGCGTCCGTCTGCCCCGCCGCGCCCCCCATGATTTCGTCAATTGCGCTCAGATCGTCCGGCGAGAATTGCACGTCGAGCGCGCCGATGTTGTGTTCGATCTCCTCCGGCTTGCGGATGCCCGCCAGCGCGACACTGACCGCCGGTTGCTGCAAGACCCAGGCGATGGCGAGTTTCGGCAAGGTCGTGCCAAGCCGCGCGGCGACTTCCTTCAGCCGGTCCGCTACCGCGACATTCTTGGGGAAGTTCTCCGGCGTGAAGAGGTGCTGGCCGAAGGCGGAGCCGCGTGCCCGCCAATCCCACGCCACGAACGTCGTCTCGGTCGTGAAGGCACCCGTCAGGAGGCCGTGCGCCATCGGGCCATACGCCATCACGCCGACGCCGAGGGCGAGGGCGGTCGGGAACATCTCGCGCTCCCAGCGACGGTCGAAGAGATTGTAGCCAACCTGATTGGCGCAAATATCCGCCGCCCGCTTCGCCTCGCGCAGTTGCGCGGCGCTGTAGTTCGAGACACCGACGTAACGCGTCTTGCCTGCCCGCACGAGGTCATTCAGCGTCTCCATTGTCTCCGCAATCGGCGTCTTCGGATCGGGCCAATGGATGAGATAGAGATCCACATAATCGGTGCCGAGCCGCCGGAGGCTGTCATCCATCCCCGCGGTAATCGCGGCGCGGCTGCTATCCCGCGTGGATGGCCCGCCGACGACCTCCCAACTCAGCCCACCCTTCGTGACGAGTACGATCTCCTTGCGCCGCGCACCGAGCGCCTTGCCGAGCACTTCCTCCGAGTGGCCGTGTCCGTAGATGGCGGCGGTATCGAAGAGCGTCACGCCGAGGTCAATCGCCCGATGCACGGCGCGTGCTTCCTCCCGGTCATCCACGTCGCCGTACTGGTTACCGCCCATCTCCCAGCAGCCGAAACCAATCGCGGAAAGCTCCAGATCAGACGCACCCATCCTTCGATACTGCATCTCCGCCTCCTCACACGCCGCTCGCCTTCCTCCATGCTGACCCCGCGAGTGTACGACGCCTGCACGACGACGGAAAGGGAACGGAGCGCAGAGGACGCAGAGAACACAGGGGACACAGAGAACGCGGACAGAAAGAGAGAAACAAGGAGGAGGAGAAGGCTCCGTTTCCACTTTTTCATTTCCCCTCTGGCGCTCTGTGCGCTCCGTTCCCCGTCGTCATGGGTATACAATCGCAAAGTATGGAGGTGGGTGATGCGAGACGACGGGGAACGGAGCGCAATTGATACGCGGTTGTGGGCGCTGGCCCATGCGTCGCCGTTTGGAGAGCGGCCCGACCTCGGGCGGATGCGGCGGCTCTTAGCCCTCCTCGGCGATCCGCAGATCGGCCTGCCCGTCCTCCATATCGGCGGGACGGCGGGGAAAGG
>JAICJW010000385.1 GCA_025928215.1 Chloroflexia bacterium
GATCCCGCGCGAGTCCCTGATCGCGAGCATGTTCGGCGATGCCGTTGTCACCAACTCCTATACCATCGCCGAGAATGTGCTGACCATCTTCCTCGATTTGCTGCTCTCCGGCATCGCGAGCGCGGTGCTCGTGCCGGTGCTCTCCGAGTTCGTCGGGGAAGATCAGCGCGACCGGCTCGGCGTGCTCGTCGGCAAATTGCTGACGCTGGTCGTCGTCGGTGGCAGCGTGATGCTGCTCATCCTCGAACTGGGCGTGCGGGGCGTCGCGTGGGCGATGACGGGCATTGGTGGGAACCATACATCGTACGACCGCGCGCTGATCGTCTCGCTGACGCGCTGGATTCTCCCCGCCCTTCTGCTGCTCGGCATCGCCTCCGTGTTGCAATCCACGCTGTACGCCCTGCAGCGGTTCACGATGCCCGCGCTGTCGCTCGCCGCGCGGAACGGCTCAGTCGTTCTGGCGGTGCTCGTGCTGGGGCGGTCGCTCGGCGTGCATAGCCTCGTCGTCGGTGTTCTCGTCGGCGCCGTGCTGCTCGTCGCGCTCCAGATTCCGGGCTTTCGCGGCACGGGCCTGCGCATCCGGCCGTCGTTCGCCTGGCGCGATCCGGCGATCACACGGATCGGCGCGCTCTACCTGCCCGTCTTTCTCGGCTTGCTGCTCAACTCGTGGGCGCTCATCATTGACCGCAATCTCGCCGAAACGACCGGTGAACATGGCATCGCCGCGATGCGCTTCGCGACCCAGGTGCAGCAACTGACGGTCGGGATGGTCGTGACGGCGATCAGCATCGCCACCCTGCCGCGCCTCGCCCGCGCCGCCGCCGAACTGGACGAAGAGGCCTTCGGACGCACGCTGGCGCTCGGCATGCGGCTCGTCACGACGCTCGTCCTACCGGCGACGCTTGGCCTGATTGCCCTCTCGTGGCCGCTCGTCAATCTCCTCTTCAATCACGGCAAGGCGACCGCCGAAGGCGTCCACGAAATCCGCGTCGCCCTGATCGGCTATGCGATTGGTCTGCCCTTCCTCGCCTGGGATCAACTCTTATTGTTCGCGTTCTATGCCCGAAAGAATACACGCACGCCGGTGATCGTCGGTGCATTCTCGGTCGGTATTCTGCTTGCGGTCTCGTTCGCTTTGATCGTACCGCTCGGCGTGCTCGGGCTCGTGCTCGCGAACACGGCGCAGTTCGCCTTTCATGCCGTCGTTATGTTCATCCTGGCGCGGCGTGTCATGCCCACCTTTCAGACACATGGGCTGTGGCGAACGGTGGGCCGCGCGGGTGCGGCGGCGCTCGCAATGGCGGTATCAGTGGCGATCGTCACCGCCGCCGTAGGCCGGGGCATCGGCGATGCGACCTTTCTCCGCCAGGCAGTGATCGTGCTCTCCGGGATGGCGGTCGGCGCGGTGGTCTATCTCGGTGGGGCGTGGCTCTTCCGCCTCGATGAAGTCCGGTACTTCGGGGAGATTCTGCGCGCCCGCATCCGGCGCGGTGGCTAACCTTCGGCCCGGCGGAAATCCTTCACGCGCAGTTGCAGCCGCTCGTCGCCGCGCCAGACATCGCGCTGGAGCGTCGCGGCGAGGTCTGCCTCACGCCAGCTAGATACCTCATCCTCACGCATTCCGGCGCCAAAGGCAATGCAGCGCACCGTCTCGCCCGTTATCAGCCCGACAGTGAAGGTGAGATGCGCGCCCTCCGCTCCCACTCGCCGGGCATCGAGGACGCGCACGCGCGGAATGAGAAAGAGCGGCTCTGGATTGCCGTGGCCGAAGGGCGCGAGCGCGGCGATCTCAGCGCATGCCGCCAGTGAGACGTCCGCGTGATCGAGCGCCCCATCGAGATGCAGCGTCGGCAGGAAGTCGTCATCCGATAACGACGCAGCATGCGCGCAGAGGGCCGCGTGGAGTGGGGCAAGCTGCACGTTGTCAAGCGCGAAGCCCGCCGCGCGCGGGTGGCCGCCGAACTGCTTCAGCAAATCCGCGTGCATTTCGAGCGCGGCGATCATATCGAAGGCGGCGATGCTGCGCGCGCTCCCCCGGCTCTCAGTATCGCCGCGCGCGTAGACAAGGGCCGGTCGGTGATACTGCTCGACCAGTTTCGCGGCAATGAGGCCGACAATACCGATGCTCCACGACGGGTCGCCAAGCATGAGCACGCGGTCCGTCTCATCGAGCCTGCCGGATTCAACCATCGCGAAGGCTTCGGCAACCGCGCGCCGTGTCTCCGTCTGGCGCGTGCGATTCGCCTCATCCAGTGCAACTGCCGCAATGCGTGCTTCGACAGCGGACGATGGCGCGAGCAGGCGATAGGCGTCCTCCACACCGCGCACGCGCCCCGGCGCATTGAGGCGGGGGGCGATGCCATAACTGATGTGACCGGCATCGAGCGTCGGGACGGGGATACCGGCGCGCTCGCAGAGCGCCAGCAAGCCGGGATGCCGCGTCTGCCGCAAGGCGCGGAGACCTGCCTGTACGAGAATGCGATTCTCACCGCGCAGCGGTACGACATCGGCAACAGTTCCGATGGCGACAAAGGCGAGCAATGTATTCACGATATCGGCATCTGGCCGCGTGAATGGCGCGCCGGATGCCGCCAATGCGCGAACGAGCGCGTAGGCAACGCCGACACCGGCGAGATCGCGAAATGGATACGCGCTGCCGGGGAGATGCGGGTTGATGACCGCCGCCGCCGGAATCCTTTCCGGTATCGTGTGGTGGTCAACGACGATCACATCCACCCCGGCGGCCCGGACGCGTGCGATCTCGTCCGCGTCGCTGATGCCGCAATCCACGGCGATGATGACGCGGACGCCATCGCGCGCGAGTTCCGCGAGCGCGTCGTGATGCAATCCGTAGCCCTCGCGTTCCCGGTGCGGCGTGTAGGTGCAGACGTTCGGGAAGTTCCAGGCGCGGAACGCGGTCAGCAGCACCGCCTGCGCCGTCAGGCCGTCCGCGTCATAATCGCCGTAGATGCAGATTTTTTCAGACTGCGTGTATGCCTCGCGAATCCGCGCCACCGCTGCATCCATCCCGATGAGCAGGAAGGGATCAGAGAGGGCGCGCGTGCGATCGTTGAGAAACGCCGCCGCATCAGCCGGCACTATTCCACGCCTGGAGAGCAGCGCGGCGACCAGGGGAGCAATGCCGCCATACGCGGCGAGGGCCGCATGTGCCGATTCCGGTTCCACGACCCAGCGGGTCGCGGGTGTACGCACGGTCATGCGGCGCGCTCCTTTGCTCCTTCGAATACCAGATCGGCCGCGATTTTGCCGGAGAGCAGCGCGAGCGGGACGCCGCCGCCCGGATGCGTGCTGCCCCCCGCGAAATAAAGATCGCGCATGATGGGCGACTGATTGGGCGGCCGGAGGAAAGCCGCGCCCCGGCCGTTCGACGCGAAGCCGTAGATCGCGCCGCGTTGCGCGCCGTAGGCGTGCATGATCGTCTCCGGCGTCCAGATCGCCTCGATAGCGATTGTCGGTTCAATGTCTATCCCGCGCCGGCGAAGCGCCCGCAGCACGCTCTCCCGATAGTGTGGTGCCAATGTCTGCCAGTCCGTACGGCCATCGAGGTACGGCACATTGACCATCACGAAGAGGGTATCGCAACCCGGCGGCGCGGCGGATGGATCGGTCGCGGTCGCGCGGCAGAGATAGATCGTCGGGTCGGTCGGCGGAATGTGCCGCGAGCGGATATCCGCAAACTCGGCGCGATAATTGCCGCTGAATACGATCGAGTGATGCGGCAATTCCGGGAATGTCCGGCGCGTGCCGAGCAGGAGAAGGAAGGCCGACGACGATGGCTCGCGTTTGCGGAGCGCCGTCCGCATCGTCCAGACGCCGGGCGCGTCAACGTCAAGCAGCCGCTCGTAGGTGGTCAACACGTCCACATTGGAGATGACCGCGTCTGCCGCGATCTCCTCACCGGAGACGAGCCGCACGCCGGTCGCTCTCCCCGCGCGGTGCGTGATTGCCGCGACGGGGGAATCGAGCTGCAGCGTCACACCGCATCGTTCCGCGAGGGCGGCTACGGCCTCGGCAATCCGGTACATCCCGCCGCGTGGGTGCCACGCGCCCGTGGAGAACTCCACGAACGGGATGAGGCAAAAAGCGGCGGGCGCGTGGTAGGGTGAGGAGCCATTATAGGTCGCGTAGCGGTCAAAGACCTGCCGCAACCGGGGATCGTGGAAGAATCGCCGCACCGTGCCGTGGACACTGCGCAGTGACGCGACTTTCGCC
>JAICJW010000427.1 GCA_025928215.1 Chloroflexia bacterium
CCGCCGCACGCCGCGAGGAGCGCCGCTGCCGCCGCGCCCGCCGACCCGCCGAGCAACGCTCGCCGGTGCAGCCGCTTCTGGAGCAGTGCGATCCGCTCGTAGCCCAGCGAATCGCGGTCAATAATACCCTGTCCGTCAGACCTTGTCGTGCTCCCTTCCGGTCTTCCAACTACCCACTGCCAACAGATGCAGGCAACTCCCTATTCGTCGCCGTCTAGCGCAGCCGCGTGTCGAGCGCGTCGCGCAGCCCATCACCCACGAAGGTAAAGCCGAGCATCGCCAGCGCAATCGCCAGCGTCGGGAAAAAGCCGAGGTGCCAGTAGACGCGGAGGTAGGGCGCGCTGTCCGCGACCATCTTGCCGAGGCTGGGCGTCGGCTCGTTGATGCCGATGCCGAGGAAGCTAAGCCCCGCCTCCGCGAAGATCGCCGTCGGGATGGCGAGCGTGATAGTGATAATCATTGGCGCGAGCGCGTTCGGCAGGAGATGGCGCGTCGCGATCGAGAATTCGCTCGCCCCGATGCTTCGCGCCGCCGTCACATACTCCTCCTCGCGCAGGCTGAGGAGTTGCGCCCGCATCAGGCGGCAGATCGTCACCCACCCCGTCAGGCCGATCACGACGATCACGTTGAGCACCCCGCCACCGACGACGGTGATGAGGAAGATCGCGAAGAGGATACCCGGAAAGGCGGTCATCACGTCCACAACGCGCATGACGGCGAAATCACTCGCGCCGCCGCGCAGGCCCGCGAGCAGGCCGAGCGGCAGGCCGATGACGCAGGAGATGATTACGGCGATGAAGCCGACGAGCAGCGAGGTGCGGATGCCGTAGATCATCCGACTGAGGAAGTCGTGTCCGATCGCGTCCGTCCCGAGCAGGTGCTGATGGCTCGGAAACTGATTGGCCTGCGCGAGGTCGGAGTAATAGTAAGGCTCCGGGGCGATGAGGGGCGCGAGCAGCGCGATGAGGATGAGAGCGAGCGTGATCGCGAGGCCCGCCATCGCCAAGCGATGATGCATGAAGCGCTGCGTCGCCTGTTGCAGATTGGTGCGCGTGCGCGTCTCGGCGGCGACGGGAAGTTCGCGTGCGGCTGCTGAGGCTCCCATGCTCATCTCCCCCCGGCTGCGGTGCCGATGAGGCGGATGCGCGGATCGAGCAGGGTGTAGAGGATATCCGTGAGGAGGTACGTGATGCCCCACACCGCCGCGACGAGCAGCACGAGCGCGAGGATCATCGGGTAATCCCGCGTGAAGGTGCTGGTGACGAAGAACCGCCCGAGGCCGGGGATGCGGAAGGTGGACTCGATGAAGATCGAGCCGGTGAGGATATTGGGGATTTGCGGGCCGATCACCGTGACGAGCGGGATCAGGGCGTTGCGCGCTACATGCGCGATCAGCACGCGCCGCTCGCTCAATCCCTTCGCCCGCGCCGTCCGCACGTAATCGGCGCGCAGCACTTCGAGGATGCTCACCCGCGTATACCGCGCGACGAGGGCCATCGGCGCGAGCGAGTAGGCAATCACCGGCATGATGTACTGCTTCGGACTTCCCCACCCGCCAGTCGGCAGGAGTTGAAAACGCACGCTGAGAATGAGAACGAGCCAGATTGCCACCACAAAGTTCGGCACCGTCAGGCCGAGCGTCGCGCCGAAGGTGACGAGGTAGTCCACCCAGGTGTTCTGCCGGAGCGCCGCGATGAAGCCGAGGAGGATGCCGAGCGAATACGAGAGGCCGATGGTGAGCAGGCCAATCTTGATCGTCACCGGCCACGCCCGCTTAATCAGGCCGATCACCGAGTCCGTCGGGCTCTGGAAGGGGATACCAAAGTCGAGGTGTAGCGCGTGCCACATGTAGCGTATGTACTGCTCCCAGAGCGGTTTATCGAGGCCGTATTTCTGGAGTTGCGCCAGACGCGTTGCTTCGGGTAAGCGGCGCTCGCCGACATCGAACGGCCCGCCCGGTACGGTGTGCATGAGGAGGAAGGTGATCAGCGATACCGCGAAGAGCACGAACACCAGGCTCGCCAATCGTGCGAGAATGTATCTGCCCATACGCGACGGTTCTCCCTCTCTACGCCTTAGAGAAAATTCCCACAGGAGACGATACAGGGCATGGGCCGCCAATAGTTCTCTTCGCAAATCGTCGTCTGCGCTGAGTGTATCTCACGGCGTACAGACGCGCAAGTAAGGCACATTACCGATCACGGTAATCCCTTGCGCCACGCGCTACGTTTAACGTGCGCCATCGAGCAGCGCGAGCAGATCGGCAGGTGTTTCGGCAATGGCCTCCGCGAGCGGTTCGAGATCGGCGCGCGCGTACGGCCCCCACGCGGCGCCGATGCCGGTCATCCCGGCGGCGCGGGCGGCGATCATATCGTGCGTGCTGTCACCGATATACCAGCAGTCGGCCGGTGGCAGATCGAGCAGCGTGGCGGCATGCAGCAGGGGATTGGGATGTGGTTTGTGACGCGCGGTGTCGTCCTCCACGACGACAACGGACATCTCGCGGTCGAGCAGGAAGCGCGCGAAGGAGGGCGCGGCGGAGAGGCGCCCCTTCGACGTGACGATGCCCATCGGGATGCCGCGCGCGTGGATCGCTGCCAGCGTTTCGATGATGCCTGGATAGACCGTCACGAACGTATCGTGGTTGGCGAACATGAACGTGCGGTAGGTCGCGAGCAGCGCCGCGCCATTGCCCGGTGCGATCCGCTCCAACTCTCCTGCCAGCGAGCGCCCGATAGTGGGGATGATCTCCGCGCGGGGCAACGGCGTGCCGAGGTGCAATTCCGTCGCGTGTTGGAACGACCGCACGATCAGTTCGATGCTGTCAATCAGCGTCCCATCGAGGTCGAAGAGGATACAGTTCGCAGTTCGGAGTTCGATGTTCGAAGAAAAGTCCGATCCCACTTCGAACTCCGAACTGCGAACCCCGAACGCACTATTCAAGGAAATCCTTGAGGGACTTGGAGCGGGAGGGGTGGCGCAGTTTGCGGAGCGCCTTCGCCTCGATCTGGCGGATGCGCTCGCGGGTGACGCCGAACTCCTTGCCGACTTCCTCCAATGTACGGCTGTTGCCGTCATCCAGCCCGAAGCGGCGGACGAGCACCTGCCGCTCGCGGTCGGAGAGATTGCCGAGCACTTTGTCCACCTGCTCGCGCAGCAGCCCGGTCGTCGCGCCATCCTCCGGCGCGATGGCGAAGGTATCGGGGACGAAATCGCCGAGGTGGCTGTCCTCCTCCTCGCCGATCGGCATCTCCAATGAGACCGGTTCCTGCGAAATCTTGATGATCTCGCGCACGCGCTCCGCTGGGAGGCCCATCACCGCCGCGATCTCCTCGGAGGTCGCCTCGCGCTCCATCTCCTGTGCCAACTGGCGGGAGACGCGGATCAGGCGGTTGATCGTCTCCACCATATGGACGGGGATGCGGATCGTGCGCGCCTGATCGGCGATGGCGCGGGTGATCGCCTGGCGGATCCACCACGTCGCGTAGGTGCTGAACTTAAACCCCTTGAGGTACTGGAACTTTTCCACGGCGCGGATCAGCCCCATATTCCCTTCCTGCACCAGATCGAGGAGGGTCATGCCGCGCCCAACGTACTTCTTCGCCACACTGACGACGAGCCGCAGATTCGCTTCCACCA
>JAICJW010000240.1 GCA_025928215.1 Chloroflexia bacterium
CCTGCTGCCCGCTGATATGGAGGAAGCCCGAGAGCCGTTCGAAGGTCGTCGGCGGGCGGATGCGAAGGTCAATCGCGAGCCAGAGCGCCTTGATGTGCCGGAAGCAGAGCAGCGGAAGGAGGACGGCGAGGGCCATTCCAAGGGCGAGGATCAGCAGGACGGGCAGACCGGAAAAGGCGAGCGGTGTGACGAGCAGGATGGCGAGGCCACCCGTTGTCATGAAGTTGAGCGTCACGGCATTCGTCCAGTAGCCCGGTTCCCGCTCGAACGGGAAACCGCATGCCGGGCACGTCTGCCACATCGTCATCCCGCGAAACATCCGCCCCTCTCCGCAGACCGGGCAGCGGAGCCGCAGCGCGCGCCGGAAGTACTGCGTGCCGCGTGGTGCATGCTGCGTATCGCGTGGCGATGCATCGTCGTCCATTGAAAAGCGTTCCTTCTCAGCGCTCGTTCTTACGGTTGCATCCGGCCCAATGTGGCGGCGAGGGCGGTGGCATCGGAGACGGGGAGTTGGCAGACATTGCCGATGCAGGGGTAGGCGCGGGCGGGTTCGATTGGATAGCCGAGGGCGGCGATCCGGTCGGCGTCTCGTGCGGGGTCGAGCGGTTCGATGACGCTCCAGGGGTGGTAGGCGGCCACCGCGACGGCGCGCATCGCCGCGACATTCGGGTCATCGGGCGGCCCGACGATGACGACGCGGCGCGGCTCGCTATGCGCGCGTGTCCAGGCGAGGGCGTACCCCGCCGCGAAGACGCCCTGCGCCGCGTACGCTTCCCCGAACCCGGCGAGGACGCGCATGGCGATCTGTTGATAGGTCTCCTCGCCCATCAGCCATGCGAGGCGCAGGAAGAGGTCCGCCGCGATGCCGTTATCCGGCAAACTATAGACCGGCTCGGTGAGGAGGCCGAGATTGGCTTCATCGAGTGGCCGGTCGCGGAAGGCAGTCGGGGCAAGCAGCGCGCGGAGCATGAAGGCCGCGATGCGCCGCGCCTGCGCGCGGTACTCCGCGTCGCCGGTGGAGGCATAGGCGTCGAGGGCGGCCTCTGCCAGCCAAATTTGATCGGTGAGCAATCCCTTCTCGCCCCGCGTGCCGTCCGGCGCGAGCATGTGAAACATGCCGCCATCGTCGTCCCGTGCCTCCGCGAGCAGGCGATCCACCGTGCGGAGCGCGACGGCGCGATACTCCTCCCGCCTGGGATCGTCCACGAACGCGGCATGGGCGAGCAAGAGCGACGACGCCATCCGCGCGGACCAGTTCGTGTAGATACGCGGGTCCACGGCGGGCGGCGTCAGCGCGGCGCGTCCGGCAGCGTCGCGGCGATAGTAGTCCTCATCGGCGTCCTGGCTGCCACGGATGCCGCCGTTCGGGTCCACGAGGGTATCCATCACGTAGCCGAGTGTCCGCTGTGCGACGGCGGCGTACTTCGGCATGCCAAAGACCATCGCGGCGTGGATGAAGGGGCGGATGAGCGCGGCGTTTATTTCACTCATCTTCTCGAAATGCGGCGTCTGCCAGGCGCGATCGGTGCTGTAGCGGAAGAACCCGCCCGTGACCTGATCGTTCATCCCGCGTTCCGCCATGCCATCGAGCGTGCGGGTCGCCATCTCCTGCCAGAAGGGGTCGCGCGTCCGCCAGAACGCGGCGATCACGAGATCGAGCGCCTCGGGGTGCGGGAATTTCGCGCCGAAGCCGAAACCGCCGTACCGGCTGTCGTACTGCCGCTCCATCTGCTCCAGCACGATATTCGGCGCGTTCTCCGGCAACGTCGTACCACCCGGCCCGTCGCCTTTCTCCCGCTCCTGCGCGAGCGCGGCCCGCACCTTCTCGTGGATCGCATCCCGGTTGATCGCGTAGTAGTCGCGCAGTTCCGGGAGCAGCCCCCGCATCTGCTCCGGCGGCAGATAGGTTCCGCCATAGATGACATGCCCGGCGGGCGTGAGAAAGACGGTCGTTGGCCAGCCGCCCTGGTTGTAGCGATCGTTGATGTCCGGGCGAAGGTCGGTATCCACGCGGATCGGGATATATCGCGCGTTGATCAGCGCGGCGATTTCCGGGTTGCCGTAGGTCGTCCGGTCCATAATATGACACCAGTGGCACCAGACGGCGCTGATGGAAAGGAGGATCGGCTTCTCCTCGATCCGCGCGCGGTCGAATGCTGCCGCGTTCCATTCCTGCCACGCCACGCGGCTCTGGTTGCGTTCGATACCCACCGTTGCCCTGCTTTCATGGACGGACTATCCCACGTTTGGGCATCATGCCACCGCGCTTTGGTCGCGTCTACACGATTCGGGGCGTATCCCGGCCTTTCCCAATCCCCGGCGCGGATCGCTATCGTGTGGCCCCGGCGGGCAGGATGAGGGGCAGCGTCGTGCCGCTGGCGGCGATCGTGTTGTTCGTCACCGTGATGCCCGTGTAGGTGTTGCCGCGTGCGGGGTCGAAGGCGATGGCGGTGGAGCAGCGAGGCGTCGGGAAGGTGTCCCGGATCGTGTTGCCGCTGATGGCGACGTTCGAGGCGGTCGAGTTGATGAGCATGCCGGCCCGGAAGGCGGTCGGGAAGCCGAGGTTCTGGCCGGGGTTGGTGATCGTGTTGTTCGTCACGCTGACCGCGTCGAAGGAGCGCTTGCCCGGTTCGGCAAGGCCGATCGCGATGCCCGCCGAGGGGGCGCGTTCGATGCTGTTCTCGTCTATGACGACGCCCGAGACGCCGCCGAGATTATGGAGGCCGATACCGGCGGAGTTGTAGTAGAAATCCCCGCCGCGGCCCGCGCCCTCATCCTCGAAGCGAATCGTGTTCTTCGTGATCGTGATATTCCCCGCGAGTCCTTTCGCCTCCGTGGAAAAGAGGATGGTGATGCCTGCCGTATCCACCGCGCCGTACTTCGTCTGCGCCAGGGTGATCGTGTTATTCGTGATGGTGACATTCTTCAGGTTGTTCGGCAGGGTCGGCCAGAGCATGATCCCCACGAGGGCATCGGTGCAGGTATTGTCGTGGCAGGTGACATCGCCGGGGCTGCCGCCCGGATAATAGGATCCGACGATGTTGAGGAGCGTCTGATAGCCGGTGGCGGTGTTGTTGAAGACCGTCGCCGGGCCGCCGTGTGCCTCCATGCAGGCCCGCGCGCCGCGATTCGGGACCGGCACACTCTCGAAGGTGTTGCCGGAGAAGACCGAGTGCGTCCCCTCGATATAGACCGCCGAATTGTCGTAATCCGGGTTGCCGTCCCGCATGGCGAATCGGAAATAGCAGTCCGTCACCGCGCAGGTATCAATCGTCTGCCCGACGAACGAGACGGCCCAGACGCCGGAGTAGGGCGCGAAACGACAGCGGCGGACGGTGAGATTCCTGCCGGCGGTGATATGGACGAAGGTCTGGTACGTCTGTTGCTTCTTCTCATTGATCAGCGAATCCGGGTTGTTGGCGATATTTGAATCGAAGGCGAGGTCCTCGACGGTGAAGTTCTCGATCGTTCCGGCGAGGTCGCGTGGGGAGAGCAATCGCTGCCAGTCGCCAAGATGGTCCTTGATTTTCAGGATGGATGCCGCGCCCGCACCGGCGAGGCGCAGATTGCTCTTGATGACGATGCCAACCGTCTTTTTCGGCGCGACGATATACGTCCCCGCCGGGAACATCACCGTGCCGCCGGAAGCCGGGACGGCATCAATCGCCGCCTGAATGGCGGCGGTGTCGTCCGTTGCGCCGTCACCCGCCGCGCCGTACTGTTTGACGTTGATAACGCTTTGCGGGCCGGGGCTGGCGCCGCTTGGGGCGGATGCGACTGAGGCCGTTCCCGCTGGGGCGCTCGCGGTGCCGCGTGGGGCTGTTGTCGCCGGTGGCGGTGCCTCCGCCGTCGCGGCCGCCGTCGCGGTGATGAGTGGGGCGGCGGGAGAGGGCGGCGGGCTTGTCGGCGTTGGTGGGGCGACGGTCGGCGCGGGTGTGAGGGGCGGCGCCGTTTTCGAGCCGCCACAGGCGGCAAGCGCGGCAGATGCCACGACCGACGCCGAGAGCGTCAGGAACCGCCGCCGGGAGAGCGCAGATGGAACCGGTCGTGTCGCCGACGAAGTGGTACGGGTCATGCGGGCGTTTCCTTCCCACGCTGAGCGATCATCTCTGTTCACGGCGCGCATGGTGGCGTCGTTATCGTCATCATAGGGGCGACGCTGACGATAAAGAGATGCCTGGACATGCCACAAAATGACATTCCTGTCAGGTAATGGGGCGGGATGGGGCGGTAGCGAATGCTGAATCGGATCGTATCCCACAATAACCCATCCTGTGGCATGATACCGAGAAATCCTTGGCGGGTTTGGGGTTCGAAGGAGCGTTTCCTCGAACCCCAAACCTCGAACCTTGAAGCAGGGGGTTAAGCGCATGGCAACGAACAGCAAACTCCGCGTGCTTGTGTGGTCGGAAGGAACGGCGCCGAAATTCGCCTATCCGCACGACATCAACGACGCCGTGGCGACCGCGCTGAAATCCGATCCGCAACTGGCGGTACGGACGGCGACCTTCACGGACGATGAGCAGGGATTGAGCGAGGCATCGCTCGCCGCGACCGATGTCCTCATCTGGTGGGGGCACCTGCTCCATCGCAATGTGCAGGATGTCAATGTCGAGCGGGTGATGAAGCATGTGCGGGAGCGGGGGATGGGTTTCGTCCCGCTCCACTCGTCGCATATGTCCAAGCCGTTCACGCAGTTGATCGGCGCGACGGGATACATCGGCGGCTGGAAGCACGACGCGGGACCGGAGGAGATCAAAGTAGTCATGCCGGAGCATCCCGTCGCCCGCGGCGTGTCGGACATGGTGATCGAGGACGAGGAGATGTACGACGAGCCATTCGAGATCGGCACGCCGGACGCCGTCGTTTTTCACTCCACCTTCCCGGACGGCAAGCAGATCCGCTCCGGCCTCGCTTACCAGATCGGCAAGGGGCGCATCTTCTACTACCGCCCCGGCCACGAGGAGAACCCGACCTTCTACCGCCCCGACGTGCAGCGCGTCATCCGCAATGCCGTCTATTGGGCAGCGAAAAGAACTGAGGACTGAGGAGGGGAAGAGACGATGCAACGTGGCGAAACAATAGCGAGAATTTGGAAGGGAACCGGCAATGACGACTGAGCCAGACTCCCTCAGTCCTCCTGTTCGGCTTGGCTTGATCGGCTGCGGGCGGATCAGCCACCAGCATATGCAGGCGCTCCGAGAGATACCGGCGGTGACGGTCGCGGGGCTGGCGGATGTGAGCGAGGAGAATATCGCCGCGCTGACGGCGGAGTTCCCGGAACTGCGAGATGCGGAGGCGTATCACGACTATCGCGAGATGCTGAAGACCACCCTCGATGGTGTGATTATCATGACCCCGCATGGGCTGCATTATCAGCACATCAAAGAGTCACTGGAGGCGGGCAAGCACGTTTTGAGCGAGAAGCCATTCGTGACGCAGCCCGACCAGGCGCGGGAGCTGATCGCCCTTGCGGCGGCGCACGAGCGTATTCTGATGGTCTCGTACCAGAACCCGCGCCTCTGGCCCTATCGCTATGCCCATCAGCAGATCGCGGCGGGAAATCTGGGGGAGATCCTCTTCTACTCCGGCCAGATCACGCAGCAGTGGGGCGCATTTGGCGGCTGGCGGCTCTCCACGACGCTCAGTGAGGGCGGCATGCTCGTAGACACCGGCAGCCATTTCGTGGACATCATGCTCTACCTGACGAACATGCGGCCCGATACCGTCGCTGCCTTCAACGACACTGACGGCGAACAGGTAGACATCATCAACGGCGCGGTGATCCGCTTCAATGGCGGGCGCGTGGCAACGCTGGCGGCGGTCGGGCGCGGGCCGACACTCTGGAACATCACGATTGTCGGCACGAAGGGCACCATCGAAATCTGGGACCGGGATAATATCCGCCACATCGGTGCGGACAACTACGTCGGCTGGATCGGCACGCCGCGCACGAACCTCGTCCCGCCCGAAGGGGAGCGGCCGGAATCCACGACCCCGCAGGCCGAGTTCGTCGCCGCGGTCGCGGCGAACGATCTCAGCGCCTCGGATGCCACGCGCGGTCTCGCCGTCGCCGAACTGACGCAGGCGATCTACACCAGCGCACGCGAAGGCGGCACGCCGAAAGAAGTGCTGACTGCTGAGTATTGAGTACTGTGTAAGGAATGGAGCCGTCTTCCCTCGCTGTTCAGTACTCGATACGCATTATGCGCGTATCGCGGTAACAATCGCGAAGGTGACGAAGGCGGCGAGGGCGAGCACGACGACGATTAGGACGAAATCGAACGTACTCCAGAGGGGATGACGCGAGCGCATCACGGACTTACCTACTTCCCTCGGATGTATCGCGAACGCCGACACGTTGCCGCAAGTCACCCCTCTCCATCGCGATGGAGAGGGGCCGGGGGTGAGGTTCCTCTATCGCTCGTCAATCGGCACGTAGTGGCGGTCGTACTGGCCGGTATATTCGGCGCGCGGGCGGATGATCCGGTTGTTCGCGTACTGCTCCAAAATATGCGCTGCCCAGCCGGACATCCGCGAGATCGCGAAGACGGGGGTGAAGAGGTCGTCCGGGATGCCGAGGGCGCGGTAGACGGTGCCGGAGTAGAAGTCCACATTGGTGTGGATATTCTTTTCCTTGAGCATCGTATCTTCCATCGCGCGCAGCGTGAGGAACATATTCTGGTTGCCCGATTCCTCGCAGACCTGCCGCGCCATCTCGCGCAGATGCGTGGCGCGTGGGTCTTCCGCCTTGTAGACACGGTGGCCGAAGCCGGAAATCTTCTGGTGCGCCGCGATCTGCTCGTGGACGTACGCGACGCCGCGCTCCGGGGTGCCGACCTGATCGAGCATCTTCACCACTTCCTCATTCGCGCCGCCATGCAGCGGCCCCGCGAGCGAGGCGACGGCCGCCGTCGTCGCGCCGTAGAAGTCCGCGAGGGTGGCCGCGACGACGCGCGCCGCGAAGGTGGAGGCATTCAGTTCGTGGTCGGCATGGAGGATAAAGGCGATATCGAGCGCCTTTTCCTC
>JAICJW010000544.1 GCA_025928215.1 Chloroflexia bacterium
CTCGCGGGCCTCGGCGGCATGCGCGAGGAGGGCAGAAATGACCGGCGTCGTATTGGACACAACGCAGCATGTGGCATCCGCGCTGGCGAAGGTGGCGGCAAACCCCGCCGCGCCGATCGCGAGGGCCGCCCTCTGCTGGACGGGCGGGCTTGATTCCGCGATCTGCGCCGCGCTCCTGCGGGAGCACTACCATGCGGCAGAGATCATCGCGATCACGGTGGATGTCGGGCAGGGTGAGGATGAGTTGCACCGGGCGCGTGAACGGGCGGAAACGCTCGGCCTCGATCTGCGCTTCCTTGACGCGCGCGCCGAATTTACGGAGTGGCTGGCGAAAGCGATTCGCGCCAATGTGGACTATGATGGTTACCCGTGCGCGACGAGTATGACGCGCCAACTGATCGGCGCCACTGCCGCGAAGTACGCCGCCCAACTCGGCTGCGATGCGATTGTGGACGGTTCGAGTGGCAAGGGGAACGATCAGTACCGCGCGCAGAACAGCTTCAAACTCTTCGCACCCGATCTCCGCATCCTCATCCCGGTGCGCGATCTCAATCTGACACGATTGGAGGAGATGGCGCTCTGCGAGCATTACGGCATCCCGATTCAGGAAGTGATTCTCGGTGGCGAAGATAAAACAATGTGGTGCCGCTCGATTGCCTCCGGTGGGATCACGCTCGAAACCGAACTGCCGGACGATATCTGGCTCTGGTACACGCCGCCCTATCACGCGCCAGATGTCGCGACGACCCTCTCGCTCACCTTCGAGGCGGGCGTGCCGACCGCAATTAACGGGCAGCGGATGTCGCTCGCGGAACTCGTGCCGATCCTCAACGATGTCGGCGGGGCGAACGGCCTCGGCCGCATTGATATCATTGAGGATGGCATCATGGACCTCAAGAGCCGCGAGATTTACGAAGCGCCCGCCGCCGCGATCGTCCTCGCCTTGCACCGCGATCTGGAGCAGTTGACGTTGACGCGCGACGAGATTCAGTTCAAGAAAATTGTGGACGCGCAGTGGTCCAGCCTCGTCTTCGGCGCGGAATGGTTCACGCCGCTGAAGGCCGATCTCGATGCCTTTATCGCCCAGTCGCAGGGGCCGGTGAACGGCACGTACGAGATCGAACTGTATAAGGGGACGATGACGATTCTCAGCCGCCAGTCGCCCTCGTCGCTCTATTTCGAGGAAGTGCGCGCCATCCAGTCGTCGTCGTTCGATCAGCGCTGGTGCGGCCCGGCGGCGCAGGTGCGCGCGCTGCCATTCGAACTGCTCGCCAAGCGCGATGCCCGCTGGAAGGCGGCGCGCGGTGGCCCATCAACCGTGGGGGAGGACTGAATGGCGGCAGCAGGGCCGAAACTCTGGCAGAAGGAGTACCAACTCGACGCGCTCGCCGAGCGCTATGAGATCGGCGACGACGCTGTTCTCGACAACCGCCTCGTCCCCGCCGATGTCTGGGGTTCGATGGCGCACGCGATCATGCTGCATCGCATCGGCATCCTCACACGCGACGAGGTGAACGCGCTGCTCAAGGAGTTGGTGCATGTCCTCGCGCTCTATGACGCGGGCGCGTTCACGCTCGCGGAGGGTGATGAGGATGTGCATACAAAGATCGAGAATCACCTGACGGAGACGACGGGCGATGCGGGGAAGAAGATCCACACCGCCCGCTCGCGCAACGATCAGGTGCTGGTGGATACCCGCCTCTATACCAAAGGCGAACTGATCACGACGATGGCGAATGTCATTGACGCCGCCGACGCCTTCACGACCTTTGCCGAGCGCGAAGAGTGGACGCCGATGCCAGGCTACACGCATATGCAGCGCGCGATGCTCTCCTCGGTCGGCCTCTGGGCGAGCGCCTTCGCGGAATCGCTGATGGATGATCTCGCGCTCTTGAAAACTGCCTATCACATCACGGATCAGAACCCGCTCGGCTCGGCGGCGTCGTACGGCGTCAATCTGCCGATTGACCGGCAATTGACGAGCGACCTGCTCGGTTTCGCGAAGGTGCAGAACAACGTTCTCTATGCGCAGAACGCGCGCGGGAAGTTTGAGTTGCTCGCGGTGCAGGCGCTCGCGCAGGTGATGCTCGACCTCTCGAAGTTCGCGCAGGATATGCTACTCTTCGTGACGAGTGAGTACAACTTTCTGCGGATGTCCGAAACGCTCGAAACAGGCAGCAGCATCATGCCGCAGAAGCGCAACCCGGACCTGATGGAACTCGTGCGGGGCCGGACGCATACCGTTCTGGCGTTGCAGCAGCAGATCGCGGGGATCA
>JAICJW010000151.1 GCA_025928215.1 Chloroflexia bacterium
CGAGGCGTCGCTGCAGCGCACGCCGCGGTGGTTTCGAGCCGCTCGTTGACCGGAATGTAGCCGCGCTTGTCCATCGTGATCCCTGCCGCCGCAGGGTTTAGGGCGTCCGTATTCGGCGTGCGGCCCGCCGCGACGAGGAGATGCGAGCCGGTCAGCGTCCGTTTGCCGTCCGCATCCTGTACCGTGAGCGCAATGCCGCCGTGATCCGGCGCGGCGCGAATCGTCTCCGTGCCGAGGAGAACGGTGATGCCGTCTTCACGGAAGATTTTCGCGATCTCGTCCGCGACATCCTCGTCCTCCTTCGGGGCGAGTTGCGGGCCGCGCTGAATGATCGTCACCTCGCTGCCGAAACGGCGAAACATCTGGGCAAACTCCAGCCCGATAAAGCCGCCGCCGAGGATGAGCAGATGCCGAGGCACGCTATCCAGTTCCATGATTGTCGTCGAGGTGAGCACGGGGATGCTATCCAGCCCCGCAATCTTCGGCAGGGCGGGGCGCAGGCCACTGTTAATGAAAATCTTCTCCGCCGTCATTTCGCGCATGCCGCCGTCATTCAGCGTCACCGCGAGCGTCTTCGCGCCAGTGAAGCGCGCTTCGCCCATGAAGAGATCGAGGTTCGTGGTCTCCTTCACCCCTTTCTCGCTACCGGAGCGGAAGTCATCCACAATCGCGCGCTTTCGCTGCCGCACGACGGACATATCCATTGAGATTGGCCCCGTTTGAACGCCGTAGTCAGCGGCGCGGCGGGCGAGATAGGCGACGCGGGCACTGGCGACCATCGTCTTGGTCGGCGTGCAGCCGACGTTGACGCAGGTGCCGCCGATGTGCTCGCGCTCGATCAATGCCATCTTCCATCCGGCACGGGCAAGTGTCGTCGCGAGCGGCCCGCCCGCCTGCCCCGCGCCAATCACGATGCCGTCGTACCGCGTCGCGTCCGCCATCCGCTCATGCTCCTTCGTGGGGAGGTTCGACCTCTCCGTGCGCCGTTATTTCGCCATCATTACGCAAATCAATCACCACCTGTGCCGCGCATATCGTAGCAAGAGAGAGCATGAGAAGCATTGGAGAAAGATACATCCCGATGAATGCAAGGAGCAGGACGAGCAGGCTGGCGATGATCCGTAATCGGGTGCGGGCGCGGTCGAGCGCTCGCTGCGCGGGCGCGGCGCTCGTCCAATGGATCGCGCCGATCGTTGCGAGGCAAATGGCGAGTGCGCCGCAGAGCAGCCACCGAGTGCCATCAGGCAGAGCGACCGGCGATTTATTCGCGACAACATACTGAACGCCCGCCGCCATCGCCGTCAAGGTAACGACGAGCGGGAAATGTGCATAGAGCCAGACCTGATAGATAGCGATCTCCCCCGCCGCTCGCGCCGCGTAGATTGCGGTGCCGTCGAGATTCTCGAAATAGAGCCATGCGAGGCAGAAGGCGATCAGCAGCGCGCAGGCCGCACTGAACGCCGCAGTACGTGTAAGCGCCTGCTGTCCGATGCCGAGGACGACCGCCGCTACCCCTTCGCCGAGCACGATCAACGTGAACTGCCCGAACCTTTCCGGTAAATGGGCATCGTCCGGTGAGATGTTCGTCTGGAGGCGACCGGCAAAGAGCGGTGTGCTGATGTCCACCGCGAGGCCAATCCCGCAGAGGATGAGATGCGCGATACCTGGCACGAAGATCGAGACGCTCCAGATCGCGGCGGCCAATCCGAAGCCGCGTGCGAAATGGTTCGTCAGGGCGCGCGCCTCCGGGATCGCCCAGCCCGCGCGGAGGTATTGGACCACGAGGACGGCGCGGACGACGGCGTATGAGAGCGCGAAGCCGGTCGCTGTCACGCCGAAGCCATCGCGTACATTGATCGCGAGGGAGGCGACCCCACCCATTTCGATGATCGTAAGCAGGCGATAGATCAGGTCGTCCGCGGCGACAAAGCGCGTCGCGTAAAAGGTCGTGCCGATCCAGGACCACCAGACGGGCAGGAAGAGCGCGACGAAGGAGACCAAGCCGGTAAACCGGATGCCGTGCGTCAGCCTGCTCGACAACTGCGCGACTGCGACGACGAAGATCAAGTCAAAGAAGAGTTCCAGCCATGTTGCATGGCGCGTCTCCTCGCCCCGGACATGGCTGCGTAGCCGTGGCACGCGGAGCATCTGTTTCGCCATCATCGCCCCGATTACCGACCTAGGAGATCGCGGAGCGCGCCGCGCTTCTGCGCGATCCCCGGCACCTCAACGAGGTCCAGCCCGTCACGGAGGACGTGTGCGGCGCGCCCGGTGAAGTGCGGTGCATGTGGCCCGCCGCCGAGCTGCGCGATCGCATCGCCGTCGCCGAGTTTGATGATCTGGCCGCGCGGTGCGTAGCGGAAGGCGGGGAGCGGTTCGCCGGCGAGGTCGGCGGCGAGCGCGCGGGCGAGAAACCGCCCCTGCTGCTGCGCGAGGCTTGCCGTCGCGGGGCGGCGTTTGCCCCGCCCATCGTCCATATAGACGCAGTCACCGGCGGCGTAGACGGTGGGAAAACCGGGCCGTTGCAACTGTTTCGTGACGCGGAGCGCGCCATCCACGAGCGGCACTCCGAGAGCACGGATGAGCGGATGCGCGGTGATGCCCGCCGTCCAGATCAGCGTGCGTGCGGCGATAGAGCGGCCATCATCGAGGTAGACGCGATCGGCATCGGCCCCGACAACGAACCGCCCCCCGATGAGGCGGATACCGCGCGCCCGCATTGCGGCGCGGGCATCCCGGTCGAAGTAGGGGGGCAAGTCGGTCATCAATCGATCGTCGCCATTGACGAGGACGAGGCGAAGCTGATCGGGCGCGATGCCATATGCGGGGGCGAGTCGCCGCTCGGCGAAATCCGCGAGGTCGAAGATCAACTCCACCCCCTTCGCACCACCCCCCGCGACGACAATCGTGACGCTCTCGGCGGCGTGCGCCGCCGCGCGGAAGCGGGTGGTGAGCCGCGCGCGGATCGCCTCGGCATCCGGCAGGTTCATGAACGGGAGGGCATGTGCCGCAAGCCCACCGGGCGCATTGCTATGCGCCCCGACAATGTGCGGCAATGTGGACGCCGCCCCGACGGCGAGCACGAGGCGATCATAGGGAATCTCGCCGTCCTCGGTATGAACGACGCGTCGTTCGCGGTCGAATCCGGTGATCGTTGTCTGCCGTACCGCAACACTGCCATCCCAGAGCAGGTCGCGATACGGCGTCGTCGCGTGCTCCGGGGCGATCTTGGCCGCCGCGACTTCATAGAGGAGGGGCGTATAGGTGAATGCCCGTTGCCGGTCAAGCAGCGTAACGCGCACCGGCCGCCCCGCCACGTCCCGCCGTGGCCCATGTCGCGCCAGCAACCGTGCCAGCCGCACCCCCGCGAACCCGCCACCGGCAATGACGATATGCAGCGCTGAGTGTTCGCTTGCCACGCCCATCCCTGCCTGAAAGACGTGAGGAGTGGCCCGCAACCACCCCTCATTCGACCCGTCGTTCATCGTATCATAGATGGGCGGGAACGCCGCCAACGGTCTCCTCAGGTCTCGTCGCTCTCCCGTGGCATGGCGGCTTTGCGCGCCTGCTCGTCGAGATACTCCCGGCGGGATCGTAGCGCGATAAAAATCCCGGCGACGATGAAGATCGCGACGGCGGCAAAAATCGCCAGCAGGAAGCCCCACGGCGCGCTGCCGCCCGTGCCCCCCTTGACCGCCGCCGCGCCAACTACGGAGCCAGACGCGGTGTGCGCGTCCACGGTGATACCGAAGGTGAGCGAGAGAATGCTGACCGCGAGGGGAAGCGCTCCCGCGACACTGTGCCGTATTCCTGTCTTGTTCATCTCCGATCCTTCGTTGATGGAGCAGTGGTATTCCGGGGACGAAAATGCAATGAGGGGGCGTGGTATGTACCCGCCCCCTCACATTGTCTGTGATGCTGCGCTGCTCAGTCGCCCGCTGCCTCCGCCGCGAGGAAGTCCATCTTGTAGTCCGGGGTCATGCGGAAGTGGCCCATCGTCAGGCAGTCCGTCGGGCACCAGATAACGCAGTTGCCGCAACGGATGCAGCGCTCCTCGTCCATCATCATCACGGCGGCGGCGGGCGACATCTGCCGCTTGGCGAACTCGACGATCTCGCTGTCGCCGTCAATCGCGTTGATGCGGTCGAGTGAGACCATCTCGATCACTTCCTCGGGGCAGACATCCACGCAGCCGTTGCAGAGGACGCATTTCGAGCCGTCAATGAAGATATTCAGCTGGCACTGCAAGCAGCGCTTCGCCTCCTCGAATCCCTCATCGTCGGTCAGACCGAGTTCGACTTCCGCCACCTGATCGTAGCGCAGATCCATCGGCAAGGTCGGCATCTCCTGCCGCGCGGTGTCAATGTAGTTGTCGCCCCAGATGAGGCGGCGGCTCATCGCCTCTTCGGTCCACTTCGCGACGCCCGTCTGCGAGAGGAGGCCGCGCCGCGCCCGTACCTGGTCAATGTCCAGTTCGACGACTTCCATCTGCTGCTCGATCGGCTTCTCGCCGGTCAGGTACGCATGCAGGGCGTCCACGGCGGCATGCCCCTCACCGATGGCGGTGATGAAGGTTTTCGGGTTCATTACGTAGTCGCCGCAGGCAAAGAGGCCGGGAATCTCGGTCATGTAGTTGTCGTCGAGGATCGGCACGCCGCGCCGGTCCAGTTTCGTCAGTTCCAGCCCCTTGAGGAAGCCGGATTCCGGTTGCTGGCCGTACGCCGCGCAGATCATATCGCACGGGATGATCTCCTCAGAGCCGGGAATCGGGATGGCGCGCGGGCGACCGGATGAATCGAGCGGGCCGAGTTCGCTATGCGTCACTTCGAGGCCGATCACCTTGCCGTTCTCATCGCCGACGACGCGCTTCGCCGTGACGAGCCACTGGAACTCGATCCCCTCGTACTCCGCTTCGTGCAGTTCGAGTTCTTCCACCGTGGATTCGGCGGCGGTGCGGCGGTAGAGCACTTGCACCGTCTCCGCGCCGAGGCGAACGGCGGAGCGGCAGCAGTCCATCGCCGTGAAGCCGAGGCCGAGGACGATGACATTCCGACCGATGCGTCGCGGCTTCTGCCAATCCGCGATGTGCAGGTCTTCGAGCCAGGTGAGGCCGTATTCGACGCCGTCCAATTCCTCGCCGGGGATGCCGAGGCCGACCGGCACCTGGCAGCCCGCCGCGATCAGCACCGCGTCGTTCTGTGCCATCAGATCGGCGATCATTACGTCCTTGCCGACGGCAGTATCGAGGTGAATCTCCACACCGAGATCGGCGACGAGATTGACTTCATCCTGAATGATATGGCGCGGCAACCGCCACTCCGGCACGCCGCCCCAGTACATGCCACCGGGGACGGGCAGGGCGTCGTAGACCGTGACCTTGTGCCCCTTACGGGCGAGGCCGCGCGCGGCGGTGATGCCGGCCGCTCCGGCGCCGATGATGGCGACGGATTTGCCACTCGGCGGTGCGGGCCGCTCACGGCGGGTGGCGTCCCGATTGTCGGAGGCGACGCGCTTCAGCCAGCAAATGGCGATCGGTTCGTCAATGACGCCCCGGCGGCAGGCCGATTCGCAGGGCCGGGCACAGACACGGCCCAAACAGCCAGGAAAGACGTTCGATTCGCGATTCAGTTCAAACGAGTTCGAGTACTCTTCGTCGGCGATGAAGGCGATATAGCGGGAGATGTCGGTATGCGCCGGGCAGGCCGCCGCGCAGGGGATATTGTCCGCGAACCACGCGCCATCGCCCGTGACAAGGTTGTACTTCTTGCCGGAGCGCATGACGTAACTGGCTTCCATCTTCGTGTCCACGAGGGCGAGGAGACGCAACCGCCGCCCGACCTCAACCTCGTTCTCCACCTGCGCGACGGCGGCAAGCGCAGCGACCGTGCTGTGCGTCTGGTCGGAGGTGAAGGCAGGCATGACGCCGAGTGTGAAGTCCTGCGCGCCCGTCTTGGGCGTCGGGGAGGAAGGCACGATACCGCCCTGATTCTCATATCCTCGCTCGCGCGTCGCGGAGTCGGTGAGGCCAACCGTCGCCCAGTTCGGCTTCTCGACGTACTGGGGGCGGACCGCCTGCTGCTCCTGCGGGACGCCAACGCTCGCGTAGCGGGTATTCCGCTGTGTGCGCGGGTCAGCCGCCGTGCTCGGCGGGGTGAATGCCTCGAACGAATCTTCGGAGCCGCAGACCGCGCAGATTGTCGGTCGTTGGGCGTCCTGCGTGGTATAGCCACAAACGGTACATCGCCACATACGCGGTTGAACCTCCTCGTTCAGAAGCAATGAGCGATGAGTACCGAGTACTCAGTACTCAGTACAGGGGGCTGCTCTCTTCGCCTCCATTGTATGCCCCGTCACAAAGGGCGTCAACGCGGGGAGGTTCGGAGTTCGAGGTTCGAGGTTCGAAGAAACAGGACCCTCTTCGAACCTCGAACTCCGAACCGCAAAAAGGCCCTTGCGGGGGAAGCGCAAGGGCCGGGATCCAGGGGAAGAGAATGGAGAAGGAATTCACGGCCTGTGGGGTGCGCCTGGGGGAGCGCCAGCCCGCGTCTTCTTCTGTACATAGAGTGTATTCGCGCGCGCGAGCCATCGCCTCCTCCGGGTGGACAGTTTCTTCATGTCCAAAGGGACAGGTGGGAACAATGAAACGACGAAATCTGCCATCGTTCCTGCTCTCCACGACAGATGCGGGCGTCTCCGCATCGCTTCTTGCACCATGGGGACATATCTTGATTTTCAGATGTATTGCGGCATTCAACTTGCGGTCTGAATCCCGGTGCGCTGTGCGTCGTGCTCAATCAGGAAAGGAAGCGAATCATGACGGCGACCACGAAGACGATTGTCGGCTATACCTACGGTACCTCAGTGGTCGCGCCCTCTCCCATCACAATGGAGGATCTGGCGCATCTCAAAGAGACCGCGACGTTCACAACCGAGGACGAGCGGTGGTTGCGGCGCGCCGGGGCGATCCTTGCCGATCAGGCCGAGGAGATGGTGGATACCTGGCGTGCGGTGATCGGGGAGCATCCCTTTCTCGCCCACTACTCCGCCAACCCGGACGGTACGCCAAACGCGCGCTACTCCGCTGCCAGCAAGCCGCGCTTCGCGCAGTGGATACGCGACACCTGCGAGCGCCCGTATGACCAGGCATGGCTCGATTATCAGCAGGAAATCGCCCTGCGGCACACGCGGGCGAAAAAGAACAAAACGGACGACGTGGATTCGGCGCCGTACATCCCGTTGCGCTACGTGCTCGCCTTCGTGCCCGTGATTCTTCTCACGACGAAGCCGTTTCTGGAGAAGGGCGGGGATTCTGCCGCAGACGTCGAGCGGATGTATGCGGCATGGTGCAAGACGGTGCTACTGCAAGTGGCACTGTGGAGCCGCGCCTATTGCGACGCGGCGAACTGGTAAGGCGAGAGGGCCGGACCGTCGGCCCGACCCTCTCATTGCTACCGCCCCGAAGGGTACCCACTCGTTGATCGCTAGGCGAACTTGTTGAAGTAGGTATTCAGGCGCGCCATCGGATCGGTCTGCTGGACCTCGATGTATGGATCGTTGATGTAGTCGCCCGGCGGCTCCATCGGCTCGCCTTCATAGAAGACGCCGAGGGAGAGTTTTTCCTCGGTCATCGCCAGGTGCATCGCCGCCTCGCGGTCGGAGGTGTCATATCCCTCCGGCAGGGGCTGGGTGATGTCCTTATAGGTCTTGTAGGTGTCGTGGAAGGTGACACAGGGGGACATCACCTGAATGAAGGAGAAGCCTTTGTGCGCGATGGCGCGGGCCATGATCTTGTTCATCACTTGCCGCTGCGCGGAGAAGGCGCGGGCGACGAACGACGCGCCGTACATCAGCGCGTAACCAATCGGGTTGATCGGCATATCGTGCGAGCCGTAGGGGGTGGACTTCGTGCGCATCGTCTGCGGCGAGGTCGGCGAGATCTGCCCCTTCGTCAGGCCGTAAATCTGGTTGTCCATCACGATGGCCGTGATATCCAGATTGCGGCGTGCGGCATGCGGCTGGTGGCCCGCGCCGATGGAGAAGTAGTCGCCATCACCGCCGAAGGCGACGACGGTCTGCTCCGGGCGGGCCATCTTGACGCCCGTCGCAACCGGGAGCGAGCGCCCGTGCAAGCCATGATACCCATAGGCGTCAACGAAGCCGGGGAAGCGGCTGGAGCAGCCAATACCGGAGATGACGCAGAGATTATCCTTGTCAATATCGAGGGCGACGAGCGCCTCGTAAAACGCGGCGAGAACGCCAAAGTCGCCGCACCCGGCGCACCAGATCGGGCGCAAACCGGAACGGTAATGGGCGACCGTTTTCGGTTCTTGTGTCGGCGTTGCTGTCGTGACCATTGTTCCTCCCATAGTAGCCGGTAGTCAGATGGAAGCGGAAGCGCTTCGCGTTTCTCCTTCTGACTACTGACTACTGATTACTGGCTACTGCTTCCGTAATGACATTCCCGATTTCGGTCGCCGTGAAGGGCAGGCCGGTGTACTTATGCACCTCGATCATCTTGTCGCGGTCGCCACCGAACTCGGCGCGCAGGAGCCGCGCGAACTGACCGGCGAAGTTGACTTCCGGGATGACGATCTTCTTCGCCTTCGCCAGCGCGGCACCGATGCTCGGCACGAGCGGCCAGAGCAGCGTCGGCGCGATCATCCCGACGGAGGCGCCTTCCTCGATCGCCCGCTCGACCGCTTCGCGCGCCGGGCCGACCGTGCTACCCCAGGCGATGACGAGCACATCCGGGTCCTCCGCGCCATAGCGGCGAATCACCGAGTCACCGAGGTCGCGCTTCGCGGTTTCCAGTTTGCGGAACCGCTTGTTCGTCATCACGGTGTGGTATTCCGGCGTGTAGTTCGGATCGGCCAACTGATCGTGCTCGATGCCGGTGGAGACATAGCGGGTCTCGCCCTTCATGCCGGGGACGGACATCGGCGAGATGCCACTCTCCGTGATCGCGTAGCGGAGGTAATGGCCCTCCGGCGGCAGGCGGTCCACGCCGACATGCGTCAGGTCCACGCCGTAGGAGAGGAGCGCCGTCTCCTGGCGGATGTAGACGGGATCGCCGCTCGGATCTTCCTCGATCTCGTTGCGGTTCCCATCGCTCTCCTCGGTCGCGCCATTGCTGCCCGCTGCCCGCTGTCCGCTGTCCGCTGACCCGTGACCGTTGCGGCCAATCAAGTGCGCGTACTGCTCCGCATTCGCGGGGGTGATGCGATCCCAGACTTCGACATTTTCGAGGTCGGGGCGAGCGATGCTCTCCGTCCGGCTGGAAAGGGACTGATCGGAGAGGAGGAGCACCGGCATCTGGTACCGCTCGGAGAGGTTGAAGGCGAGGACGGTCGTCGTGTAGCAGTCGCCCACCTCGGTCGGGGCGACGACCATGCGCGGCGTGTCGCCGTGCGCGCCGTAGACGGCCAGGTTGAGGTCACTCTGCTCGGTCTTGGTCGGCAGGCCGGTGCTCGGGCCGCCGCGCTGGGCGTCCACGACGACGACGGGGATTTCCGCCATCGAGGCCATGCCGAGCGCTTCCGTCA
>JAICJW010000235.1 GCA_025928215.1 Chloroflexia bacterium
AATCGCGGAGAGGACGAGCAGCCCGCCGACGATTTGCACCGGCCCCAATCGCTCGCCGAGGATGAGCGTCGCGAGGACGACGCCGAGCGGGATTTCCAGTGTGCCGAGAATGCTCGCGACCGTCGGGCCGACCCGCGTGATGCCCGAATAGTTGGCGATCGTCGCCAGCACGGAGGCGCAGAGGGCCAGCCCGATCATCGGCAGCCACCCCCAGGGCGCGAAATCGAACCGTAGCCCGCCACTCGCCAGCCCGGTCGTCGTGAAGGTGATCGCCGCGCCCGTCGCGACCAGTCCGGCGAGGGTCAGGGGTGGCGTGGCGCGCAGGATGGCATGCCCCGTGAGCAGAGTGCAGGTGTAGACGAGAGCCGCGCCGAGTGCCAGCAAGATACCGATGCGATCATACGCGCCGTGGTGCGGGCCGGAGACGACGAGCGCGACGCCCGCGGTGGCGACGATCAGCGCGACAATGCGCCGCGCATTCAACCGCTCGCGCCCAATCAGCACGGCGCCAATCGTCACCATCGCGGGGTAGGCATAGAGGAGCAGAATGCCCAGCGCGGCATCAATCCGCGTCAGGGCGGTGCCGAACAGCCATGTCTGGCCGGCCTGAAAGATCGCGCCGAGCAGCAAACCGCGCGTGATCGTCGCGCGGGGCGGCATCCCGCCGCCGAAACGGGGAATAATCAGCCAGAACAGCGCCGCCGCGATCAGATAGCGTACCATCAGCAGGGTCACGACATTGATGCCCGCCGCATACGCGAGTTTCGCGAAGGTCGCCGTGACGCTATACGCGATCGCCGCCATGATGCCGCAGAGAATACCCTCGCGCTCGCGAGTCATACGCGCTCCTCGCCGGAAAGCTCGGTGGCCGGGCGCCCTCTAGGCAGATTCAGCGTGCGCGAGAGATCGCAGGCCGATAGCCTACGCCACGCGGTCAGTCCGTCCGGCCGTAATCGTCCGTGATGCGGATGACATCGTCGAGGTGCGGTGTGCTGACTTCGAGGAGGATGCTGTCCTCAATCGCCTCGAAGCGGTGGATGGTTCCCGTCGGGATGTGAATGAGCATCCCCGGCTGCCAGTCGAATTCCTCCGCTCCAAAGGTCAGCCTGACGTGACCGGAGAGCAGATACAGAGTCTCTTCCTTGATTTCATGCTTTTGCAGGCTGAGTCGCTTGCCCGCCGATACCTCCAGCACCTTCCCGGCATACTGCCCCGTATGCGCGAACCAGATCTCCCGGCCCCACGGCTTGTCCACAATTTTTGGTTCCGCGAGCGGCCCCATGTTCCCCACTCCTTGCCCATATGAGAATCACTGTGCGTGTACCTAACCACACAATGCCGTGAGTGCGCAACCTCTCCACGAACGAAGACGGAAGTCGAAAACTGGCTCCTGCCAATCTAGCATCATTGTCGCATCTGTCGCCATCAACGACTCCTTTTCTATCGTCGAGTAATCTCCGAATTTCAGTCCAAATCTATTGACAAATCTGCGTCCGTCTGCTACGGTCAACCTAATCATTATCTTAGGAAAGTAAAGGTGGTGTGAGATGAGCAGCCCCTTTTATCGCCATACTTCATGTTTTCCGTTGGCACGTAGATCAATTGCGCTCATCGTTATTCTCCTCATCGCCTGCATCGTACCAATACAAAGCCCGCGAGAAGTATCTGCGCAGATTAGCTGCACGACCTTCAATCATTGCCATGCAGTCGTTGACTGGTCTGGTTCTGTAATTGGCAGTTACACCTCCCTCTATGTTGCGCCGATGTACGATAACCACGACGTTAGTAGCTTCATCGACAACGAGATGTGGCTGATTGATTCGAGTACACCATCTTGTCAAAGGTCTCCAACATTGGATTGCTTGGTAGAGGCGGGATATAAGGCAGTTCAAGGAGGCGTGCAATATTTTGTCGAAGAACACTACGCCTATCAGGGTGTCGTGTATCATCCCCTCGATTACATCCCGACTGACGGGACGGGAGACTTTGGCTCAAACGTTACTGTCCTACTAGAGCAAACTTCATATGGGTACTATTATATAGAGATGCAGAGTCCTCACAAATACTTCGCCGGCTATTCTGAGGTTTCGATGAATCCTAGTCGTATAGACATAGGTCAAGAAATCTCCGGTGACACGTCGGGCATCTTCGCCGATCCCGCGAGTTGGAACAGCAATATCTACATACAAAACTACAACAATTATTACCAATTCTCAGACGGCTCTCTAACAATCAACCCGCCATCGAGCGCATATTGGCAGCCCGATCCGCCTAACTCATCGACGGGTGGGACGTGGATTGCCTGTACAACCGGCTGTTGAGTGTGTGGGAGAATAGGGTGAGAGGAAAAAAACAGATGAAGAGACGTTCTTCCATCGTTGCGCTTTGTGGCCTGCTGCTCGTTGTCGGGGTGGTGGCCTTCGGGTTCAGGATGCAAACGAATGCCGCGACATCTGCGACATTGCCTCCCCCTACCCCGACTGGTACCGTGATTCCCTCCCGCCCGACCGCGCCGCTGCCCACGGGCTTCCCCGTTGGGCCACCGCCGACACCGGGGACGAATGGCACCTCTCTGGGCAATGGCGCGCTCGGGATCACGCCGCACATCGCGACGACCGACCCGTCCACGCCGTCCTTCACGCTGGCGGACGCCACCGATTATGTCACGCATCATCCCAACGTCGCGACCGATGGCACGCCGATCACGGTGGGTACAGCGGAGTTTCTCACCGCGAGCCAACTGGCCGCGAAATACAACATTGACGAGACGCTCAATGTGTCAGCGGGACGCCTCCTCTGTGTCGTGCCGATGGGCGGCAACTTCCTTGCAGGCGGAGCACCCGGCTCCCCGGTTGTTACCCTTCATCATGTCTACGAGGTATTCGACGCGCATACGGGGAACATTATCGTCATCGTGACACGCCCCTAGTACCCGTTCGCAGTCGCGTTCATATCTCGCTGCCACTCGCCGTGGCAGGGGCGACATGGTCGCCGGGAGATCAGACCTGGCTGAGCACCTGCGCGCCGTGATGCGTCACCATCACCGTATGCTCGAACTGCGCCGCGCAGCCGCCGTCCACCGTGCGCACCGTCCAGCCGTCCGGGTCAATCCGGTAGTGCGGCGACCGCTCGGCGATCACCGGCTCGATGGTGATCACCAGTCCCTCTTGCAGGAACGGGCCGGTGCCCGCCTTGCCAACGAAGGGGACTTCAGGCGCTTCGTGCAGCATGTGGCCGACGCCGTGGCCGGTGAAACCGCGGAAGACGCCGAACCCGCGCGCCTCCGCGTACTGCTGCATCGCGTGGCTGATGTCCCCAACGCGGTTACCGGTGACGGCGGCGGCGATCCCGGCCTGCATCGTGCCGCGCGCCGTCTCGATCAGCCGTTGCCGCGCCGGGCTGACCGCGCCGATGGCGACGGTGATCGTCGCGTCGCCGCAGTAGCCGTCGAGCAGCATCCCGGCGTCTATACTCAACACATCGCCCGCGCGCAAGGCGTCATCGCTCGGCACGCCGTGCATGGCAGCGTCATTGACCGAGGTATTGATCGCGCCGGGGAAGCCTTCTTCGGTGTGGAAGACCGGCTCCGCGCCGAGGTCCGCGATATACGCCCGTGCGAAATCGTCCAATGCGCGCGTCGTCACGCCCGGTTTCGCCATCCGGGCGAGATGCTTGAGGAGGCGAGCGGTGGCCCGGTTCGCGCGGCGCAGGCCATTAATGTCGGTGCGGCTCTCGATAACCATCGTGCGTCGTCCTTCGTGCGGTGCATGTCGCCAGTTTCGCGACACGATAGCACGGGACGAAAAAAGATGCATCGGTGAGGTCGGGAGCGCCCCACCGACGCGGGGAAGAGGAGTGGGAGAGCACACGTTAGTAGGCTGAGAGCGAGGGCGGGAGTAGCGCCATCGCATCGAGTGTGCTCTCCCGCTGTCACGGTACGTGATTGCGGACTGCGATGCGTAATCGAAGGATGAGGATCGCGTATTCGTTTCTGGTATGGATTACCCGCCCCGAAGAGCGCGCATCGTTGCTTGACGCGGGCTTGCTCGCGCTGCTATGCTTTGTGCGAACAAGTGAATGCGGCTCGTATCCAGAGTGGTGGAGGGTAACCGGCCCGTTGAAGCCCGGCAACCGGCGGCGTGCGGACGACGTGCGCGGCTAAGGTGCCAACTCCTGCCCCGGTGGGGCGAGATACGAGGGATGCCGGAAGGAGCCGCCGTCGCAGCAGATGTGACGGCGGTTGCGTAATCCGGCACCGCATGGCGTGGATGCGGATGAGTCCGCGGGGGAAACGCTCGCAGCGAATCGGGGCATGGTGGAAGCCCGAGGAGCCGATACCCCGCCGGATATGCCCGCCGAGCCACCGGCTGAACGGTTCAGGAAGTTCGGAGTTCGAAGAAATACGGGAACTCTCCCTACTCCGAACATCGAACTTCCCCAGTAGGCTACGTCGGTTCGCCCCCGATACCGGGCGAGGGTTGGGCGTGCATCTCTGGCGCGCCGTACCCGTCGAGGCTGTGGCCGCGAGGCCGCAGTGAACAGGGTGGTACCGTGAGCGTTGCGCGTCAATCGCTTGCCCCGTGGGGTGAGGATTGGCGTTTTCGTTTTTTCGGGCGGTACACTCTGGTTCGGAGGTGTCGGATGCACAATGTCGCGGTAACGAGCGCGGAACCCATGCCTACCTTCCTCGCGCACGATGACCGTTTCCCCCCCTATCGGGCGGAGGGGATGGACCTCGCGCATACCCGCTTCTACACGTTGCCGGACGAGCGTCTCCCCTTCTCACTGGACAGTGGCGATGCCCTTGGCGACGTGACGATTGCCTATGAGACCTGGGGAACGCTCGCACCGGCGCGGAACAACGCGATCCTCGTCCTCCATGCGCTGACCGGCGGTTCGCACGCCGGCGCGCACGCCGATACGGAGACGCCCGCGCCGGAGCCGTGGTGGGGCGACCTGATCGGCCCCGGCCGCGCGATTGATACGAATCGCTTCTTCGTTCTCTGCCCGAACATCCTCGGTGGTTGCTACGGCAGCACCGGCCCGATGCAGGTAAACCCTGCGACGGGCCGTCCGTATCGCATGACCTTCCCGGCGATCACCGTGCGGGACATGGTACGGGCACAGGCGGCCTTGCTCGATGGGTTCGGCATCACGCGCTTGCACGCCGTCGTTGGCGGATCGCTCGGCGGCATGCAGGCGCTTCAGTGGGGCGTGACCTATCCGGAACGTGCCGGAGCGATCATTGCCATCGGCGCATCTGGCCGCTTCCACGCGCAAGGGATCGCCTATAACGAAGTGGGACGCCGCGCGATCATGGCGGACCCGAAGTGGCGCGGCGGCGATTATGACCCCACCGACCCGCCGCGCGACGGCTTCGCGATTGCCCGGATGGTCGGCATGATTACCTACCAATGCGACGAAGGAATGACCGCCCGCTTCGGACGCAATACCGCGACGCGACCGTCGCGGCACGCGCCGTTCGCCGGGAAGTTCGACATTGAGGGCTATCTTCATTACCAGGGAGACAGCATCGTGCGCCGCTTCGACGCGAATGCCTATCTCTATCTGACCCGCGCGATGGCCCTCTTCGATCTCGGCAATGGCTTTCCATCGTACACGGACGCGCTGCGCCGCCTGACGATGCCGACGCTCATGGTTGGTATCAGTTCGGATATTCTCTTCCCTGCCGGGCATGTTCGTGCCGTTGCGGAGGAGTTGCGCGCGCTCGGTGCTCCCGCCCGCTACTGGGAACTCGTCTCGCCGGACGGACACGACGCCTTCCTCAAGGAGTTTGCCCAGATGACGCCCATCCTCCGCCGCTTCCTCCAGTCCGCCGGCGAAGCGGGCTGACCGGCGCGGTTCTCCGCGGTTTCACCCCCATTTTGCGTAGATTCCCGTAGATTCCGGGTCGGATGGTGGCACGCTGGCACGGGATGTGGCATACCGAAAATACCACGGGCGCACCGAAGAGAGGTTTGGCAGTGTCGCCAGTCCGCCCCCGCGTCAATACATGGGGGTGTCCTATGGCTACGTCCTCTCCCGTCACCTTCCCTGCCACGCCGCATGCCGTTATCAAGGAGCGGTTCGGCCCCGCCGTCATCTCCGGCTTCGTTGCGACGACCGCAATGGCGATTACCGCCTTGATCGCCTACGGCTTCGCGCTCGGCGTCGGCGCCGCGAATGGCAATCTCTTCCAGCAGTGGCTCTATGCCCTGACCCATAACCCGGTGACGGAGAATGTGCGCTCGTCGCTGCTCGCGGTTGTCGGGCTGGATCTCGCCGCGGGGATTATCTGGGCGCTGATCTTCGCCTGCGATGCGAACGACCGCCTGATCGCCTTTCCCGGCTGGCTGCGCGGCATCCTTTTCGCGCTGCCGCCCGCCGTGCTCTCGCTGATCGTCTTCCTGCCACTCGTCGGCGGGGGCGTCTTCGGGGTCAAAATCGGCGCGGGGCCGCTGCCGGTGATCGGCAATATCATCCTGCATCTCGTCTACGGCGCGGTGCTCGGCGCAATGTTCGTCCTCGATGGGAGCATAGATCACATCGGCAAGAGTGACCCGGCGATGGAAGCGACATTGCGGCAGGCGGAGGCCGGCGCGGGGTGGGGCGTGCTGCTCGGCGCGCTGCTCGGTGGTGGCGGGACGTTGCTCGTCACGCTCCTTATCACCACATCGTCGGCGGTGAATGTCGCCGGTGCAGCCATTGGCGGCGCGGCCATTGGCGCGGCCCTCGGTTTAGTCTTCGGTTCGATGGCCGCAATGACGAATGCCCCCGCTCCCATACGGCGTGCCGAGCCGGTGCCGGTGGACGGGACGCTGCCCACCGGCAATCCGTGATTGACCACCCTTCGTCCCACTGCTCACGTGGCGCGTGCAGATCGTCCACGGCGGAGCGCCAGCCCCGCCAGTGCCGCCGCGCTGCCCATCATGAGGACGACCGGTATATCACCGAATGAGCGGAGGGACGGCGTTTCGACGAGCGTAAGTATGCTGAGGGCGAGCGTCCCACCGAAGCCAAACGTCATTGCGAGCATAGTGAGGATTGCGGAAATGCGCGCGTAGCGCACCATCCGGTCGTCCGGTTCACTCCGTGCGACCGCGACAACGACGGCGGTTGTACTTCCCGCAATCGCACACCCGACGATGACGACGAGACCGAGTTGGAGCGCGACTGCGAGCGGCGTGAAGGGG